>JAADBR010000043.1 GCA_009995705.1 Microcystis aeruginosa W13-11 | reverse complement strand
AGCAAGCAGGATTTCTCCAACCAACCAAGAGGGAATCTCTCCCGAAGCGTTTAAAGTTTGCGTGCGCCCCACGCTACCTAATCCCTTTTGCAAGATGTTTAAAGCGGCGTTTCTGTCTCGACAATCTGTGTATCCACAATGAGGACAAACATGGGTTCGAGTAGATAGCGACTTTTGAACTTTTTGTCCACAATTAGCACAATTTTGAGACGTATTATGAGGTGATACAGCTATAGTTAACTTGCCGTATTTATCTCCAAAATACTCTAGCCATTGCCTAAAAACAGACCATCCTGCATCGGTTATCGACTTCGCTAAATGACGATTCTTAACCATGCCTTTGACATTTAAGTTTTCATAAGCAATTAAGTCGTTAGACTTAACTAAACGGATTGCCACACTCTTGACAAACTCTTGTCGTTGCCTACTTACTCTTAAATGTTTCCGAGCATATCGCCTTCTAGCCTTGTGATAATCACGAGAGTGTTTTTTACCCTTACGGTATTTCTTTGACTTTTTCCTGTTTAATCGTTTTAGTTGTTTTTCAGCTTTTCGACAGTAGTTCGGACAATCAACTTGATTGCCTTCGCCATCTACTAAGAAAAACTTTAATCCCACATCAATCCCAGTGGCTTTCTGGGAAGGTGTTAGAGGTTTAACCGTGTCTCTGGGGTCTAATTTAAGGCAAAACTGCCCATAATAACCATCAGCACGATTAAGGATTCTTACCCGTTTAATCTGGTCTGGTTGATAGTAATTAATATCTCTAGAGCCAATCAGTTTAAGAGTGCCAATACCTTTTTTGTCTGTAAAGGTAATATGACGTTTATCTTTTGATAGCTTCCATCCAGATACTTTATACTCAACGGAACGGGAATGTTTTTTAAACTTAGGGCAGCCTTTCTTTCCTTTAACTTGATTTTGGCAATTATCGTAAAACCGAGTAATTGCCCGCAAGGTTCTTTCTACGGCAGTCTGGCAAGCATGGGAGTTTAAATCATCAACAAATTTTAACTCTTTCCTTAATGCTGTGTTGTACCGAAATAACTCTGTTTTGCCAACACCAGGATTATCCATCCAATAACGCAGGACTTTATTCCAAACCAATTGGGTTGTCCGTATTGCCTCATTAATGGCTTCTATCTGATTAGGTTTTGGCTTAACTTTGTATTCTAGTACAAACATTTTGACAATGCTAGACTGGGTATCAATATCTTAACACAAAATTCTTTAAGTTGACAATACATATTTAAGGTGGAGCCGCCCGACCCTGCGCGGGCATGGCGGGGCTTGTACCCAAATTTTCGGTTGGTTTGTCCCTGGGGCTGATAGGGCGGTTTTACACCCATTATGTAGGGTTATCCCCGCTGATTATCCACTTAAAAAGCCCAGAAGAAAATTCACCTTTAGGGATGAGCCTGAAGTATTATTACTGGATGCTTAAGAGGGAAGATAGTGGCATCCTTATCACCTATAATAGGCGATGACAAACTAATCAATTATCTGCCAGTTTAAGGATGGAAACCCTCTTTCATCTAGTTACTTTTGCCTTTGTTTTCGCTTTTGGTGCCTCGGTGGGCAGTTTTTTAAACGTGGTCATCTATAGATTACCCCAGGGGATATCTCTAGTTTATCCCCCTTCCCACTGTCCGAAATGTCACCATAGGTTAGGTAAAAGCGAGAATATACCCGTTTTAGGCTGGTTATGGCTAGGGGGTCGCTGTCGCTGGTGCAAAACCCCGATTTCTGTCCGTTATCCAGCGATCGAAACTTTTACCGGTTTATTATTTTGTCTGGTTTTAGGAGATTTTAGCTTTTCTTGGCAGACCCTCGGCTATTGGATTCTCCTCAGTTGGTTATTAGCTTTAGCTTTGATTGATTTTGACACGATGACGCTTCCTAACTCCCTCACCCAATCGGGATTGGTTTTAGGGATAGTTTTTCAAACTCTTTTAGGTTGGCAAAATAATCAAAGTGTTATCTATCTCTTTTCAGCGATCGCTAGTGCGGTTTTAGGAGTCTGGTTATTTGATCTGATCCAGTGGGGGGGGAGTTTTGCCCTCGGACAACAGGCCATGGGGGGAGGAGATGCGAAATTAGCGGCCATGATCGGTGCTTGGTTAGGATGGCAAGCATTATTAGTCACCGCTTTTCTGGCCTGCGCTATTGGGGCAGCGATCGGTGTTATGGGCATTTTTCTTGGTAAAATGGGGAAAAAACAAGCTATACCCTTTGGTCCATTTCTTGCCCTCGGCGCTCTAATGAGTGTCTTTTGGAGTGATAAGATCATCTCAGCCTATCAAACCATTTTTTTCCCTTTGTTGTAAAAAAGTTATCCTGTAATTAAATCTTGATACAATAGTCTTCCGTGTCTTGGATCACCATTAGAACAACCCCCAGTTAGGAAGCCGATTGGCTACAGGAAATGCTCAAAGCTCACGAGGTAGTTGCTAGTACCCAAAATTCTCATAAAACATAGCCAACTCTATCTTTATCTACTACTATAGAGTTGCTTGACTAGATTTCGTGGCAAAATGAAATATGTTACACCGAAAGAAGCCTCCCAATTACTTGGGGTCAGTATCTCCTCCCTTCGACGATGGGAATCAGACGGAAAAATCAAAAGTATCCGTACCCCAGGAGGACAACGCCGCCAGAGTTTCCACTCACGGGCAAAAGGACGACCTCGAAAGACAAGCTGAATTTCTACGCTCAAAATATCCCAGAGCCGAAATTATTACAGAGATTGGAAGCGGACTCAATTTTAAACGGAAGCGATTCCTCTCTATTCTGGAGCGAATACATCAAAGAAATGTCGCACTGCTTGCCGTTACCTACCCAGACCGGCTGGCTCGATTCGGTTTCCCCCTTATTGAGTGGCTCTGTGAGCAATGTGAATGCAAACTCGTGGTTCTCAATGAATCTAATCTCTCTCCCCAGGAAGAACTCATCCAAGATATTTTGTCCATCCTCCACTGTTTCTCTGCTAGGCTTTACGGACTGGGAAAATACCAAGAGCAAGCCGAAAAAATCCTACAAGAAGAACCCACGCAATCGCTCCTTCAAGGAGAAGCCCAACAGTGTCTCAAGGATCAGGGTCTTTCCCTCTAAGGAGTTGCACAAGGTCTGGAAACAATGGTTAGCGGCTTATCGCTGGCTCTATAACCAGACGATTGACCTGCTTGGCTCGGGAGCAAAGCCTAATATCTACGAGATGCAAGCCACCCTGCGTTCTTTTCCCAAACCAGATTGGGTGAAGGCGTTACCAGGACATCAACTTCAAGAGGCAGTGGCGGACGCTTGTGACGCTTATCAGCAAGCATTGGCCAATAATGGCTCTGCTCGTTTTAAGTCCTGTCGTGCCACCTCTCAGGTAATTAAATTTAAGCCAGGGAATTTCAAGAACGGGACTTGGTATCCGAGAGTAACTAAAGGACTATCCTTTACTTCTCCCCAAGAAATTCCTACTGCTTGCGAGTACGGCACTCAATTAGTTTATTGTCGTCATCAATGGTTTGCTTGTTTTCCGACCTTAAAACCTGTTCAGGTGACTCTTGAAAAGCGAGTGATTGCCCTAGACCCAGGCGTAAGAACTTTTTTGACGGGCTATGACGGAGAAACCATCTTGGAAGTTGGCGGGAAAGACATCGGAGCAATACATCGTCTTTGCCTGCATCTCGACCAACTTTGTTCAAGGATTAGCACATCGAAGTCACAACGCCAACGCTATAAAATGCGTAAAGCCGCTAGTCGGTTACGGGGTCGTATCCAAAACTTAGTCAAAGACCTTCATGCCAAAACTGCTTCTTTTCTAGTAAGGCACTATAAGGTAATCTTTTTACCGACCTTTGAGACAAGTCAAATGAGTTCAAAGTCCACTAGAAAAATTCAGCGGAAGTCGGTACGCAGCCTCTTAACCTGGAGTCATTACCGATTTGCTCAACACTTACAGCAGGCGGCAAACCGACAGGGAGTTTTGGTGGTTCGTTGTAACGAGTCCTATACCTCAAAAACTTGCCCGGAATGTGGTCATATCCACGAAAAATTGGGTGGTTCAAAAACTTTTAAGTGCCCTCAGTGCGGAATATAATGTTTCGTGCTTTGCAGGCAACAGCCGTCATCTTTCGGGATGATGCCGTACTTTTTCAAGGTTTGGGTAGCGATACTCAGCTTTGCTTAGGTTAAATGTTGCACAGCACTTTTGTTATTAAGTCCTCTAGAAGAAAGTCGATAAATTGTCTTTATTTTAAACTATGTCTCTATTTGATTGGTTTGCAAATCGCCAAAAAACAGAACCCAAGGTTCAACAACAACAGGAACGAGAAATAGCCGATGGTTTATGGACAAAATGCCCCAATTGCGGCGTTTTGGCCTATACGAAGGATTTATTAGCTAATCAACTGGTGTGTCTCGATTGCGGTCATCATAATCGGGTGGAAAGTGAGGAAAGAATTCGCCAGTTAGTGGATGCGAATACTTGGAATTGCCTCGATGAACAGATTAGACCAACGGATCCCCTCAAATTTCGCGATCGGAAAAGTTATAGCGATCGCCTGCGGGAAACCCAAGAAAAAACCGGTCTGACGGATGCTGTTCGGACGGGAACGGGGACGATCGATGGTTTACCCTTAGCTTTAGGGGTGATGGACTTCCGTTTTATGGGGGGTAGCATGGGATCGGTGGTGGGAGAAAAGCTCTGTCGTTTGACGGAACGAGCTACCGATGAAAGTTTACCCCTGGTGATCATCTGCGCTTCTGGCGGGGCGAGAATGCAGGAGGGAATGTTAAGTTTAATGCAGATGGCCAAGATTTCTGGCGCTCTTAACCGGCACCGGGAAGCAAAGTTACTTTATATTCCCGTCTTGACTAATCCCACCACGGGAGGAGTCACGGCCAGTTTTGCCATGTTGGGAGATATTATTATCGCCGAACCGAAGGCTACTATCGGTTTTGCTGGGAAGCGGGTAATTGAACAGACTTTGCGCGAGAAATTACCGGAAGGTTTCCAAACATCGGAATACTTGTTAAAACACGGGTTTGTCGATGCGATCATTCCCCGTACCCATCTCAAGAAAATCCTAGCTCAATTAATTAGTTTACATCAGCCATTTTTTCCCTTGTTATCCCCCCTGAACAGCCATCATCACTACAGTCAACCGGAGTTAATCCCCCTGAAAACAGCCCAAGGACAAACAACCGTTTAACCTTTCTAAGCGGCCCTGGAGTTGGGTGCGCTGGAGTTGAGAGTTAAATGTAGTACAGCTTACCTAACCGGGTTGACAGCGATCGCAAAGTCCGAAAAATTCGAGGGTATGGTAGTAAACCTTGAATTGGTGGGATTTTTCGAGTTTTTCTTCCAATTCATGAACGGGACACTCATTAAAAATGATAGACCGGCCGCAATGAATACAGGTAAGATGGTGTTGATCCTGCTGAACGGGACTGTAGAGGGATTCTCCTGTGGCTAGGGTTCTCACCTGCACTGCACCCTGTAATTTTAGGGATTCTAGGGCGCGGTAAACAGTGGCTAACCCCATGTTTTGGTCACGCTGACGGAGTTCCACAAACAATTCCTGAGCGGATACTGCCCGATTTAAGGTTTTGAGTAAGTGGATAATGCGCTCTTGCGATCGGGTGCGTTGGGGTTTCATATCAAAAAGGTCAGCGATCAAAATTAATTCTATGCCAAAAAATTATCAGTGCTTTATTTATGTTACCCTGCGTCCCTCGGTTCTCGATCCGGTGGGTACAGCGGTAGAGTCGGGATTAAAACAATTAGGTTATGATACAGTGGCTGGGGTGCGAATTGGTAAGTATATTGAGCTTACCGTGACAGCAGCGGACGAAACCAGCGCCCGCGAACAATTGGATCAAATGTGCGACCAACTATTGGCTAATCCTGTAATTGAAAATTATCGTTTTGATTTGCATTGTCAGTAGATAGAAGACGGGAGGTAGGGCAAATAATTAAAATTTATCTGTCACCTTCTGCTAAAAAACTTAACCAAGTTAAAAATTATGAAGTTTGGGATTATTGTTTTCCCCGGATCGAATTGCGATCGAGATGTGGCAACGGTGACAGAGGGGATTTTTCAGCAACCCACCCGTTATATTTGGCATCAAGAGACGGATTTAGGGGATGTGGATGTGATTGTGGTGCCGGGGGGATTTAGTTACGGCGATTATTTGCGCTGTGGTGCGATCGCTAGATTTTCGCCAGCGATGAAAACTGTCCGAGAAGAAGCTGAAAAAGGTAAATTAGTTTTAGGTATCTGTAACGGTTTTCAGGTATTAACGGAAATTGGGATGCTACCCGGTGCCTTAATTCGTAATCGCGATTTACATTTTATTTGCGATCGAGTGCCGGTAAAAGTGGAAAACAATCAATCTGTCTGGACGCGGGGTTATCAACCGCAACAGGTGCTTAATTTGCCCATTGCCCATGGGGAAGGGCGTTATTATGCCGCAGAAGATACGTTAAAATCTCTAGAGGATAACAGACAAATTCTCTTTCGTTACTGTACTCCCACAGGAGAGGTAAATGAGTCAGGGAATCCCAACGGTTCGTTAAATAATATTGCAGGAATTACCAATAAAGCAGGAAATGTGCTAGGAATGATGCCTCATCCCGAACGGGCTGCCGATCCGCTGCTCAATTTGACCGATGGTAGTTTGTTATTTCGGGAGATAACAGGTAATTGTGCAGTTTTGATGTGAAGAATGATGATAAGTAGTCGCCAAAAAGCTCTAGACTACAATTTTGGCAATAATTGGTCGTAGGATTGGATCATTCTTTCGTAAGTAAAGCGAGTGGCATTAATAAAACCTTTTTGCCTCAAATCTTCCAGGCGATCGGGAGCGAGAAGATTTGAGGCAATAATAGTAGCGGCAGCCTCGTGTTCGGTGGGATCGAAATACACTGCCGCATCGTCAGCGATAACAGTCATGGGGAGACGATTGGAGGTAAAGACGGGACAACCACAGGATTGAGCTTCAATCACGGGAACACCGAATCCTTCCTGAAAGGAGGGAAAAATTAAAGCAGTTGCTAGGCAATAAAAGGCGCGTAAGTCATCATCAGAGACGGTTCCTAATTCGATTACTTGTGCGGACAAGTTATTCTGATTAACAAATTCTCGCATATCCGGCAGCAAAAGTTTTCCCATCAGGATCAATCGGCAATTTTCCAGACCAGAGAAAGTGATTAACCTCTTGAATATTTTCAGCAATCCCAATCGATTTTTATACCATTGGCCGCCCCCGACATGAATTAGCCAAGGATAATCACGGTTGATATTAAATTTGCCCACCAGAGCTACTGCTGCTTCTTTTGTCATCGGACTGTATCCCTGATTCAAGCAATCCTCAATTACTTCCGTTTGTTCGGGAGCAATTTTAGTTAAACGGAGAACATCAGCGCGAGTAGCTTCGGAAGAACAGACAATATATTTAGCCTGTTTTAATCCTCGCAAAATCATCGCCTGATACTGTTTTCCCGTCCAACTGGTGGGATTTTCAGGAATTTCTCCTAGGGCGGAACGAATGGCCAGCAGATCGTGACAGATGACAAAATATTTGCGATCTTTTAGATAGGGAGTTAAATAGGATAAAGCTTGATCACAAATACAGACGATATCAGCCCAATCAAGCTGCTGACGTAACTGCACTGGGAAAATAATTAACTTATCGATGTACCCTAACCACTTGCCGATTCCCTGGGGAGAAGGCTTCAGTTGACCAAAAATAGGCTGTGCTTGCACTCGCCGAATTTCGTGTCCTTTTTGTCTGAGTCCTTTCTCGACTAAACCGACAAAACGATTAATACTAATCTGCCGATCGTTGACGTAATTTCCTACTATTAAAACTTTCATGATTAGGCTCCAAAAAATCAATTTTTATAGCGGTAAAACCCTCAAAAAGTCTCAAGGGAAATTTCGGGGTTCAGAACAATATTAGTCCCGCAAAATTTCCTCGTACCTTTGTCCCGCTCGCTCCCAGGTGTACTCCGATTCCACCATCGCCCGGCCATTATGGGACAGTTGTTCTCGTACAGAAGGATCATCGAACAACCTAGCGATCGCTGTGACGTACTCAGCAACACTATTAGCCCGCAGCGCCCTAGGAGGAATTCCCTCTGCTGCCACTGTTAAACCCTCTAAACCGCGATCGCTGGCGATAATCGGAATCCCAGCGGCCATGGATTCTAGAGTTTTAGTCTTGATTCCCAATCCCACCCGCAGGGGAACCACACAAACAGTTCCTCGGTGTAAATATTCCACTGTCGAGGGAACGGTTCCCGTCACCCCCACACCGGGATACTTGGCCAGTTCGAGAACTTCCGGCGCTGGGTTGGCCCCCACTAGGGTTAAAGTGGTGTCGGGATATCGCTGTTGAATGACTGGCAGGACTTCTAAAACAAAAAAACGGGCGGCATCGATATTATGGGTGGAACTCATGGCACCGACAAAGACCAAATTATGACCGCCGGGATCCCGAGGACGATAGGGAAACAGGGCTAAATCCACGCCATTAGGCACGATATCCACCCGTGCATCCGGGAGGATTTTTAATAATTGTTCGCGATCATAATCGGTAGTGGCCACCAATTGTGAAAACTTGGCACAGTAACGTTTTTCGTACTGATAGAGTAGGGGCAGATAGAGAAAATCCCGCAGGGGATAGGTGGAGGCTCCTCTATCCAAATGATTGCGTGTCCAACCGTACACGGAACTGTGAATATCTACTACTGTTTTGACTCGCTGACGGTATTCCGGCCGGATAAAAATCTCGCTGATACTCTGAGCGCAGATAATTACATCACATTTTTGCCCCTCGACGTATTCATCTACTCGCTCTTGAATTAGCGGCGAACGATAACTAAGAACATTAGCAGGGGTCATCTGTACTATTGCCTCCAGAAAACGGCCTGTTTGACCGATTAGTTTTGTCAGTCCCTTGCCTGGTTCGGGAATTTCCCGGGGCGGAAATAAGACAAGATGATTGGTAAAGGTTTTTAATTCTTCGATCTGAGTTTCCGTGACATTCTCCACCCGACGAGCGAACAGGGTGACATCGTGGTTTTGATGAAGACATTTGATCAGGTTAAAAGTTCTCCCCTCCGTTGCCCCGCGACTAGGTGGATAGGGAAAGTTATGGCAAAAAAGGACTAATATTCTCATAATTCTGGTTCGGCAGCGTTTTTTGACAATAATTCTACCGTTTCCTTTAGTTGGCTATATACGGGAATCTCAACTGGGTATTTCTCGATCTCCCCAAGGGTGACTTTTCCTCGCCCTGTTAAGAGCAGTACGGGCTGACAACCGGCTTCTAGGGCGCATTCTAGATCACTGGGCGCATCGCCGATAAACAACGAGCAGGCTAAATCGATTCTGTATTGGCGGGCGGCTGTCAGCAGCAGATAGGGGGAGGGTTTGCGGCACAGACAACCTTCGTCGGGATGGTGCGGGCAGATGGCAAGATCGTGAAAATGCACGCCCGATTGTCGGTATTCCTCAATCATGCGCCCGTGAATCGCCGCCAGATCGTCCCAAGTGAAATAGCCCCTGGCAAGTCCCGATTGATTGGTGATGATGATCAGCAGATAACCCGCATCCTGCCACTGTTTTAAGGCAGCCGCTGCCCCGGCGGGAATGCTCACCTGTTCTGGTTTACTCAGATAGGGAATATAGTCAATAACTACCCCATCTCGATCGAGAAATACGGCTTTGTTCTTTTTTGCTCTATCTTCGCTTTCGCGGTCAGAATTGCCAAGATGTGGCAGAGACGGATATTTCTGGTGGCCGTGATTGACGGAAATTGCGGGGAAAGGATTCATTGATGTTGGACTTTTTCGAGTCGGGGACTAGAATTCTCAGTTCTTCTGACAGGGACGAGAGCTTGAACCGATGGACAGACAAAATTCGAGGGATTGTCGCGATTTGTACTAGTTTTCTCGGCTAAATTGCTTCTCTTTACTATCTAGATGTTAGGGTATAGCAATCAGGGCATATTATACGCCGTCAGGCCTTTGGGCTTTTGATTATATTGGCGGTATTGTCATGAATTGTTAACATTTTTGTCCAGCCAAACAAAAGGCCAAGACTGGCAAAGGTTGAACCCCCGCTCAGAAATCCCTCGTCTCGGCCAGAATAGATCAAAAGTTTATTCACAAACAAAACAAATTGTGCTAGGGTTGGGGCGTTTGTGGTATATTCCCAGAATAACTGGCAAAAGATCACTCTTTTGACTTGATCGCTCTAGGTTTTTCTAGAACTATCATTGGCCTGTTTTTCTTGTCCCGTGATCAATTCTACCGTGCTAGGGGTTTTATGCCCAATTAATGGGGAGCGATTCTCGTCTTTTGATACTATTCAATATAATGACAGAATGATTGAGAGTTAAATTTATTCAACTAATAAAAATTGGAAAATCAAACCTATGCCAATGGTGGAAAAATCAAACAGAAAATTGGATAGTTTCCAGAGTGATCCGTCTCTGTCAATTTTAATCAAGACTGAATTGGAAGAAGCTTATAACCTGAAGAAAAACCTACTAACCGAGACAAAATATCTAGAAAAAATCCAAGAGATTTGCCAAGTATGTATCCATGCTTATCGCAACAACCACAAAGTATTAGTCGCTGGTAATGGAGGCAGTGCCGCCGATGCTATCCATTTTGGCGGTGAGCTACACGGCCGATTTCTGAAAGAAAGACAGTCTTTACCAGTTCGTGTCCTCAATAGCGATATTGCCAGTTTAACAGCGATTGCTAACGATTATGGTTACGAATATATTTTTAGCCGCCAGATAGAAGCGGAAGGAAACCCTGGCGATGTGTTCATCGGTATTTCCACTTCGGGAAATTCCGCTAATATCCATCAAGCTCTCAAAGTTTGTCAAGTAAAAGGTCTCACTAGCATCGGTTTAACTGGGGCGAAGGGATTAGCTCTAGAGCAAAAAACTGATTATTGTTTGATGATTCCTAGCACCAGTACCCCGCGCATTCAAGAAGGTCATGGTTTTGTTCTCCATACTATTTGTTTAGCGATCGAAGAGGCAATCTTTCCTAACTAAAATCTCCTGGCAAAAAATCAACCTAAACATCCTACCTATGATCATCAGAACCAAAGCTCCTTTAAGATTAGGTTTAGGTGGTGGCGGCACCGATGTGGAACCCTACTGTAGTCTTTATGGGGGTTACGTTCTCAACGCTACTATCGATCTCTATGCCTACTGTACAGTCACGGAAATTACTGACAAACAGGTCATTTTTGTTGCCGCCGATCGAGGAGAACAACAAATAGAAACCCTCCAGTTTCCTCTCCCCTATAACGGCGTTCTCGATCTGCATAAAGCGATATATAATCGTTTGATTAAAGACTTTAATCAAGGGCAACCTTTGCCGCTGCAAATCACTACTTTTTCCGATGCGCCGGCTGGTTCGGGATTGGGTTCTTCTTCTACCCTAGCCGTAGCCATAGTTAAAGCCTTTGTGGAACTGTTAAAATTACCCCTAGGTGAGTATGATATCGCCCATTTAGCCTACGAGATCGAACGAATTGATCTAGGCTGGTTAGGGGGCAAACAGGATCAGTACGCTGCCACTTTTGGCGGGTTTAATTTTATGGAATTTTATGAACAAGATCGTGTCATAGTTAATCCTTTGCGGATTAAAAATTGGGTGATCAATGAATTGGAAGTCTCTCTGATCCTCTACTATACAGGCATTTCTCGCTACTCATCTCAAGTAATTGAGGATCAAATTCAGAATGTCCAAGAAAAAAACGAGCAAGCAATCGCCGCTACCCATCAACTCAAAAAAGAGGCAATTCTCTTTAAAGAAGCACTGCTTAAATCAGATTTTATGGGGATAGCAGAAATTCTGAGAACTTCTTGGGAAGCGAAAAAGCAATTATCTAAATTAATTAGTAATCCGCAGATCGATCGTATTTATCGGGTAGCCAGGGAAACTGGGGCCTATTCAGGCAAAATATCGGGAGCTGGTGGCGGTGGTTTTATTATCCTTATGGTCGATCCTACCAAGAAAATCGAAGTAATAAAAGCTTTGAAATCAGAAGGAGGCCAAGTGATTAATTTTCATTTTACCAAATACGGAACCCAAGCATGGACATTATGACAAGCGAAGGATCGATGGGGGAGATTATCCCTATAATCCTAAAAATAGTTTTGAAAAGATTGGCAATAATTAAATTTTTTGAGGTGTATCTATGGATGTAATTATTTTGGCGGGTGGGTTAGGAACCAGGTTACGGTCGGTGATCAACAGTTTACCAAAACCCATGGCTCCCGTTGCTGACAGACCTTTTTTAGAATATCTATTAGATTACCTAATCTCTCAAAAAATTACCAAGAAATTTTTAGTTTCTGTGGGCTATGAACATCAGAAAATTATCGATCATTTTGGCGATCAATATAAGGAATACGAGCTAAATTATCTGATAGAAGATACACCCTTAGGAACTGGAGGAGCGATCCGGTTGGCACTAAATAAAATTGAAACCGAACAAGCATTAATTGTCAACGGCGATACCCTATTTAATGTCAATTTATTCGCCTTAATTAATTTACATAATCAAAAGAAATCCCTGATAACTGTTGCTCTGAAGCCGCTAACTGACTTTGATCGTTACAATAGTGTTATGCTAAATGATGACCAAAAAATTATTGGGTTTGAATCTAAACAATATCAAGATAAGGGGTATATTAATGGCGGTATATATTGTGTAGGGAAAAACATATTATCCAGCTTTGATCTGCCATCAAAATTTTCTTTTGAGGACGACTTTCTCAAAGTTTATACCGAGAAAATTCCCATGTATGGCTTGATTTCTGACGAATATTTTATTGACATAGGCATCCCCCAAGATTACAATAAGAGTCAACAAGAATTACCATCTCTCATCTGAAAAGTATCTTTTTGAGAGAGTCTTGGTAGTCACCTAAGTTCAGCAAATTTGTGTTGGTATCGTCAAATTATTTCTCAAAAAATTCACCAGAGATGCTTGCTAGTTTCAATCAACCGATATTATCTATTGTTAGCCCGACCATCGGAAATTTTTCCGAATATTGGTTACAGCAACTTTTATCCGTGCAGGGAAATGTAGAATTTATTTTAGTTTACCCTCCCGGCACAACTGCGGCCTTCATAGCTGACCCACGAGTAAAAATTTTATACAGTCTCTACAAAGGAGAAACACCTCAAAGAGCCTTCGGTTTAATGAACGCCACTGGTCAGTATATACTGGCTTTAGATGATGATGACTTCGTGCATCCGGACGTTGTATCCCTAACTCTTGAATACTTTGAGAAATTTCCTCAGAGTTGGATGCTGCGTTTGTTTAAAGAAAAAATAGACTACTTAGATGAAGAAAAAATTAAAAGACCTTGGCAGCAATTGCTATCTCTTGAGCAACTTAGGATTGCCAGAAAAAGAGAAGATTCCTATCAGGATTTGATAGAAGTTCCCATTGCTCCTCTAGAAAATCATTTTGATATAAAAGTTGCTCTCTGGCCCTACGCTAAGAGAAAAGACATTCACGGAAGTCATGTGGAACCTTTTAATAATACCATTTGGAAAAGTCCAGCAGTTAAAGAAGCTCTCACAGAAATGTTTCAAGGGACAAGAATGGCGGAACTTTTAACTTGGTTGCCTCTTTGGGGATTAGATAGGGCAATCGGACTATATATTCAAGCCAAATTTTTTCAAACAGGTGCTTGTATTGGTCATTGGATGCCCGAACCTGGTCAAATCAGATATATTGTTAGGCCTTATTCCTTAAAAACAGTGCGATTGTTAGTGTTAGTAGAGATGTTGTTAGTGAAACAATTTCCCCAGTATGGCTACTTTTGGAATCTATTTTTTGAAGAATTTTACAACGGTGTGAAAATTAAAATTAGGCAAATATTTAAAAAGCTAAATTAAGGTTAACAGCTAAAAAATAGGAAGCAAGTCTTAATACTTACTTCCTTGGCAGATTAGAGATAGACTGATATTTCATACCTCTTTACCCAAGCGAGAACGAATAAAGATTCGCGGCACATTTAAGATGTCGGGAATAACGAGATTCCACATATATCCGTATTGGGGAAAACGTCTGATTAAGTAAAGTTCAGAAAGTACACCATAACGATTAAATCGTATGTATTCAGGTGGATTATTTTCAATGCGAATTTGTTCTGGCATCGGTAAGAGATGACCGATAATTTTGCCTTTTCGTTGGTCAAAAAACTTCGCTTGTATAGCTAGTCCTAAAACTCGATCAAGACACCAAAAGGGAATATACTTAAACGGACCCATAAAAGGCATTAACCCCACCAGATCCTTCAGGGTTTCCTGTACTATAGAAGTTTTCCAAACCTTCTTGTCAAAATTCTCTGTATGAGGACCTCGATGATCTCTTCTTCCTCTAAAAATACACATTACGTCAAATTTATTATCGATAGGAGTAATGGGAATTTCCAATAGGTAGTTGCCTTGTTCGTATAGCTTAGAGTTACCTTGAGACCTACCACAAACTTCTAGTTTTTCGATCGGTTTTGGTGAGAGCCAAGGAGCTTCTAGAATTTCTTTTTTACCAAATTCAACATCTTTCCGGCTAAGTCTCATGACCCAACTATCAGGAAATCGGGAAAAGTATTGACGGCTAATTTCTGAAATGTCGGGATTGATATACTCATCACAATTAATTGTCAATGTATAGGGAGCGGTAGCATTGATCAAACCTGTGGCACGTTGAATAATTTCTCCCCGCAAGGGACTGACTATTTGCTGTACCCTAGTGTCGGAAGTGGGATACTTAGGGGCTCCCGGTGGATGAACCAAGATAAATTCTACTTCTCCCTTGACCTCAGTCAGCGCATTAAACCAGTGGTCAGCGAATCCTTCTCTAGTGGGAATAACAATTGATAGGCTTGGTGTTGACACCTTGTCCATGATAAAAAAAATTTTCCTCTATTTTTTGGTGCCATTGTATCATAGTTCTCTGGCAACAAGGAAAATTTCTGGAAGATCAGAAGGCTGAGAGGTCAAGAGTGGGAATTCAAGAGAAATAAAATCGATATTCAACTTGTTTACCATCCTAAAAACTGATTTCTAGGTTTTTTAATTTGGCTCTTCTTTCCTGGAGAGTACGAAGTTTAGAGTGGTAACAAAACCTTCAAAGGCTTCGACTTTAGCCCAAATTTGAGCCTGAACATCCTGGGGATAGTCAGATTTTCCCCCCCGGCAAGAACTTCGGCTCTCTTGGGTTCGGTGGGTAAAATGTATGCTAAGATACAGTTCTGCTGGCGAGGGAGTGGAAGGAACCACACCAGACACAGAGGAGACAAAGATTAATCGCTTCTATGGTAAGTTAAGCGGATCACACAAAGAATAAGAGAGCCGAACTTGGCACTGTCCAGTACTCTAGAAGAGCCAAAAGTAAAAAGGAAAAAACGGAGATAGGAGTGGCAAAATTAATACTGATAACTGATAAATGATAATCCTGTGGCTGTTTTAAGAGACAATCGGGCTACCGTCCAAAAGGTTCTTTGGATCACCCTGCTGCTGAACATTTTGGTTATGGCGATCAAAGCGGGGGTGGGTTTGAGAATTAGTTCTTTAAGTCTGCAAGCGGATGCTCTCCATAGTGTCACCGATAGTGCTAATAATGTCTTGGGATTGGTGGCGATGCGGTTTTCCTCTCCCTATCCCGATCGAGATCATCCCTACGGACATCTGAAATACGAAGCGATCGGAGCTTTAGCGATCGCCGCTTTTTTGGGAATTGCCTGTTTTGAAATCTTGCAAGGGGCGATCATGCGTATTATCAAAGGCGGAAAACCTGTCGAGATTGCTGGTCCTGAATTATGGCTATTAATTATCGTTTTAGGGGTGAATATTTTTGTCACCTACTATGAGAGATCGGTGGGGCAGCGTGTCGGTAGTGTGATTTTAATTGCCGATGCTCGTCATACCATGAGTGATGTGTGGGTGACAATTACGGTTTTATTGGGTTTAGTCGGGGTTTGGGTGGGTAATACGGCTAATATTAGCCAATTACAATGGTTGGATGTGATTTTGTCCTTTCCTGTTGCTTTTTTGGTCTTTAGAAGTGGTTGGAAAGTTCTCAAGGAAAATTTACCTTTGTTAGTGGATGAAATGGCGATCGCTCCTGAAGTGATTCATCAAATTGTCCTGGAGGTGCCGGGGGTGCTTAATTGTCATGCGATCGCGTCTCGGGGAGTGGTGGGAAGACAGGCATTTATAGAAATGCACCTAATTGTCTCCGCTCAAGATGTGGAAACTGCTCACGCAATCACGGAAGCGGTGGAGGCAAGATTAAGCCAACAATTTAGCCCTGTGAGAATTTTAATTCACGTTGAACCGCCGGATTATCACTCCGATCAGATCACTTTTGATGAAGAAGTGTGAAGCAAAAAAGCCTAAAATAAGTAGCGAACTTTTGCTAGAGGTGGCCATGGCGACAGAAAATCAAGCTAGAAGCATAGTAATTACCGGTGGGGCAGGATTTATCGGCTCGAATTTTGTTCATCATTGGTGCGAGAATTATCCCGATGATCGTGTTATTGTTCTCGATGCTCTTACCTATGCGGGCAATTTGCATAATTTAGCGACACTGAAAGATAGAAAGAATTTCCGTTTTTTGCAAGGGGATATCTGCGATCGAGCTTTAGTTGATGAGTTATTTGCTGGGGAAAATATCGATACAGTTGCCCATTTTGCCGCCGAATCCCATGTGGATCGATCGATTCTTGGTCCTGGGGCTTTTGTGCAAACTAATGTGGTGGGAACTTTTACTCTATTAGAAAGTTTTCGGCAACATTGGTTAAGTAATCACCAACCCGATAACTATTGTTTTCTGCACGTTTCCACCGATGAGGTTTATGGCAGTTTAGGAGTAGATGATCCAGCTTTTACCGAAACTACTCCCTATGCTCCTAATAGTCCCTATTCTGCCTCAAAAGCGGGGAGTGATCATCTAGCGAGAGCTTATTTTCACACCTACGGAATGCCGACAATTATTACTAATTGCTCTAATAATTATGGTTCCTATCATTTTCCCGAAAAGTTAATTCCTTTGATGTGTATTAATATTCTTTTGGGTAAACCTTTACCCGTTTATGGTGATGGTCAAAATGTTCGAGATTGGTTATATGTTCGGGATCATTGTCAAGCTTTAGATACAGTTATTCACAAAGGAAAAGCAGGAGAAACCTATAATATTGGCGGAAATAATGAGGTAAAAAATATCGATTTAGTCAGGATGTTATGTGAGTTAATGGATGAATTAGCTTCCGATTTACCTGTGAAACCCGCTCGGAATTTAATTACTTTTGTCAAGGATCGCCCCGGACATGATCGCCGGTATGCCATTGATGCCGGTAAAATTCGCACTGAATTAGGTTGGCAACCTCAAGAAACGGTAGAGGGGGGATTAAGAAAAACCATTCAATGGTATCTCGATCATCGAGATTGGTGGCAACCTTTGTTATCCAAAGAATATCAAGAGTATTATGGGAAAGTTTACGGTTAGAGAAGGGTAAGTAGTCGTGCAAAATCAATTTCCTAGTCGAGACGGGAGGCCTTTCAGTGATCAGTGAACAGTAATCACTAATCAGTGAAAGGCTACATCTCGATTTTATAGAAATATCTATATCATATCTTGGGCGCACGCAGTTCAATAAACTCACTGACCACGACGCGCCCCTACCATTGGCGCAATAATATTATTGTAGGGGCGAATTGCATTCGCCCTCTTTTAATAACTGCTGCTGCTGACCTATACGTGAGAGAAAGTCACAAATAGGAGATGCAGCCTACGGGAGACGCTCGACGGGATCAGATTTGAGTTTTTAGTTCACTGTTTACTGATGACCATTAAGATATCGGCGTTATTTTCAATAATAGCCAATGGCTGCTGACCGTTCCCTCGATCGCCACTTGTGGAAATACCGCCTGGATGAGTTAGAATCGGAAAGGAGAATTTTTGAGTAACCATGATCAAATTACGTCTAAAACGCTTTGGTAAAAAACGCGAAGCCAGTTATCGTATCGTTGCGGCCGTTAGCACCAGTCGTCGCGATGGTCGTCCTCTAGAGGAATTAGGATTTTACAATCCCCGCACCGATGAAGTGCGTCTCGATGAAGAAGGAATCATCCGACGCTTACAACAAGGAGCGCAACCGACGGACACCGTGCGCAGCATTCTCACCAAACAGAAAATTTTCGAGAAAATCAATGCCTAGTACCCCCAATTATCTCGAACTGGTGAAATTTATGATCGAGCCGTTTTTGGAAGATCCAGCCAGTCTGAGATTGGATATCGAGCGCTGTAAGGAAAATGAACGTCTTTGGCTGCGTGTAGCCTTCGATGATGCCGATAAAGGCAAAGTTTACGGCCGGGGAGGACGCAATTTACAGGCGATTAGAACTACCCTAGAAATGGCGGCCGCAAATGCGGGTCGCTCTCTTTATCTAGAAGTCTATGCGGCCGAAAATGAAGGCGAACAGCGCCGCACCCGTCGTTCTAATGGTAACTTTGAAGGTACGGAAAGAAGGCCGAGCAATCGCCGACCACCGGCACCCCGGCAGCTCAACAACTAACGAGCGACTTTAGGAAAACAGGGAAGGGGTTTCATCCTCGACCCTCTCCAGTTGCTCTAATTGCTGCCAAACTTTGGCGAGTAAAGTGGTTAATCCGGCTCCTGTCACGGCGGAAATAGTCAAAATCTCGGCATTAGTTATTTTAGTAAACTGCTTTTGATAGTTATCTATCGTTTCCTCGTCCACAGCATCAATTTTGTTGAAAACCAGTATTTGCGATCGCTTTTCTAAGCCTCGACCGTAGGCGGCTAATTCCCCTTGGATAATTTGATAATCGGCGATCGGGTCTTCTGCTGTCAAGGAGACAAGATGAATTAACAGGCGTGTACGTTCGATATGGCGCAAAAATTCGTGTCCTAGGCCGATTCCTCGGTGCGCTCCCTCGATTAATCCAGGAATATCGGCGAATACCGTCCCGTCTCCTGTGGGTTTGCGTACCACTCCCAAGTTAGGGATAAGAGTTGTAAAGGGATAATCGGCGATTTTGGGACGAGCAGAGGAAACGGCAGAGATTAGGGTGGATTTTCCTGCATTGGGCAGCCCAATCAGTCCCACTTCCGCTAATAACTTCAATTCTAGGCGTAAATGGCGTTTTTCTCCGTCTAAACCGGGTAAAGCGTATTCCGGTGCGCGATTATTATTGCTTAAAAAGTGGCGGTTGCCTAATCCTCCTTTTCCCCCAGCAGCCACGATTAAAGTCTGTTCGGGAGTGACCAAATCGCCGATAATTTCCTCGCTATCGAGATCATAAACCACTGTACCACAGGGAACTTTAATAATGCGATCACTACCGTTGGCTCCGGTGCAGTTGTTCGGACCGCCCCGTTTACCGTCATCGGCCTTAAAATAGCGACTATACTGGAAATCTAGCAGGGTTTGCAGGTTCTGAGTCGCCACAAAAATCACCGAACCACCTTTTCCCCCATTACCTCCGGCCGGACCGCCAGCGGGGACGTATTTTTCCCGACGGAAAGCGACGATTCCATCGCCTCCCTTACCCCCTTCCACTTCTATTTCGGCGCGATCAATAAACTGCATAGGATTAAGTAATTAAAGTGAAAAAATGATCGAGATCAAAGCTGTTATAGGTTAATATCTTGCCAATTTAAAGCTTCTGCGAATCCCTGAAAATGTTTGACATTAGTAGTAGCGTGGAAGGAACCACAGAGACACGAAGTACACAAAGATCGCTACTGTATAAGTTAAACTTATTACACAAAGAATAAGAGAGCCGATATTGTTTTTTTTTATAACTGCCAATGAGCAAGAATAAGTAATAGGACAGAATTAACTACTTGGTTAGGATAGGCAAAAGGCAAGAGGTAGTTAGATATGTCTAATTGATTGTGTCCAGCTACTTAATAATATCTACATCAATATTGTAATTATCAGCCGTTTGTTTGCCAATCTTTCGAGTTTCTAGCCAAGGCTATAAAGCTTTGAACCCAAAGGACGAGCATGATCAATCGCAGTCTGAAAATTGAGCAAACACTGGGAAATTTCTTGGTCTTGCTCATCGGTTATTTGTGAGCGTTTTTGTCGTCTTTGTTCTAAAATAGCCAAAGCCGAACGATTTCGTTTAATTTGTTCTTTTCGGTCCCAATCTGGATAATTGACAAGTTTGGGTTTTAATTGATTCATCTCTTTTAAGTAGGTGGGTGTCAAAAATTGCCAGACACTCCCCTTATCAAGGGGGGAAGGGGGGATCAAAGACAGAATCTATCTTCAATTCAATTGATTCATCTCTTTGACTGGAAATTGTCTATCATAATCTTAGCCGATCCTTTGACCAAGAACAAGAGATAACAAGCCTCCCCTTTCAAAGGGATGAAAATTCAAATCTTGCTGATTTCAAGCTACCAACGACCGATGATAGTCACTGATAACTGGTAACTGGTAACTGAAATGACACCTCACAACTCCAATCACTATCCCCAAGGATTTTAGTACATTTGTTTGCGGATAAAAAACTTCTTTCTGGGCAGGGAATCCCTACAATAGGAAACAGGATAATTAGTAGTGGATAGAAACCGATGGGGCAGTTTTTTAAACAAACCTTCGCTAGTTGCTTGGGAACTTTATTGGGATTATTGGCATTTTCAGTCCTAGGTGTGGGAGGATTAGCATTTTTACTGCTTTCCTTGCTTATTTCTAGCGATAGCTCCTCAGTTAAGGAAAAATCGGTCTTAGTCTTTAACTTAGCCACCAATATCAGCGATGCTCCCCCTAGTTCTAGTTTAGCCGATAGTTTGACCAGTGAGAGTACGACCACTTTAAATTTACGACAGGTGATAGCAGCGATCGAAAAGGCCGCCCTTGATGATAACATTGTCGGTCTGTTACTCTATGGTCGCGACAATGTCGGGGAATATGGCTATGCTACCCTGACGGAAGTGCGGCAAGCTTTGGCAAAATTTCACCAATCGGGTAAAAAAATTATCGCTTACGATACGGAATGGACGGAAAAGGAATATTATCTCGCTTCCGTTGCTGAAAAGGTGATTATTAATCCCGTGGGGAGAATGGAAATTAATGGTTTAAGTAGTCAACAAACCTTTTTTGCCGATGCACTAGAAAAGTATGGTGTGGGGGTACAAGTGGTGAAAGTGGGTTCTTTTAAAGGTGCAGTGGAACCCTATACGCGTCAGGATTTAAGTGTCCAGAATCGTCAGCAGCTGCAAACCCTACTCGATACAATTTGGTCTAACTATAGTTCCACAGTGGCAAAAAGTCGCAATTTAACGACCCAAGAAGTGCAAACTATTTCTGATACTCAAGGTATTCTGGAAGCAACCACGGCAAAAGAGGCGGGTTTTGTTGATGAAGTGGCCTATTTAGATCGGGTAATTGCTTTAGCAAAAGAGTTGACGGGAGAAGCAAAAAATAAGACTAATGAGGAGGAAAGTTCTGGCTCTTTTTCGCAGATTTCTTTAGCTAATTATGCTAGTTCTCTCGATGAGGAGGAAGATAGTAGCAATCAAATAGCGATAGTTTATGCAGAAGGAACAATTGTAGATGGTCAGGGAGATAGAGGTCAAATCGGTGGCGATAAATTGGCGAAAGAATTGCGAAAATTACAGGGGAATGAGGAGGTGAAAGCGGTAGTTTTGCGAATTAATAGTCCGGGGGGAAGTGCCACCGCTTCTGAGGTGATTCTGCGAGAAATTAAGCGTTTAGATGCGAAAAAACTGGTAATTGTTTCTATGGGTGATGTGGCAGCTTCTGGGGGTTATTGGATCGCCATGGGGGGTCAAAGAATTTTTGCTGATAATGATACGATTACTGGTTCGATCGGTGTGTTTGGATTATTGTTAAATATCCAGAAGATTGCTAATAATAATGGCATCAATTGGGATACGGTTAAAACTGGAGAATTAGCCGATATATCTACTATTACCAGACCGAAAAGTCCCCAAGAATTAGAAATTTATCAAGCGGCAGTTAATCGGTTCTATGATTTATTTATCGAGACGGTGGCCCAGGGGCGAAAATTATCCCCAGACAAGGTTAGAACTGTGGCCCAAGGTCGCGTCTGGACGGGAAAAGATGCGGTTAAAATTGGTTTAGTTGATCAAATTGGTGGTCTAGAAGTGGCAGTACAATACGCAGCCAAAACAGCTAAATTAGGGGATGATTGGAGTATTAAAGAATATCCTCGATCGCAAAGTTGGCAAGAAGAACTTCTCTCTAATTTCTTGCAAACCTATCTTCCTCCTCTCACTAAAAATAATCATCCTTTGACGCAGGAATGGCAAAATTTTCAGCAGGAATTATTAAAGTTACCTACATTTAACGATCCCCATAGTGTTTATGCTAAGTTACTTTTTAATCTCGATTTTCGCTGATACTTAGGTAAAAATAATGCTCCCTAATTCTGAAATTCTTTGATAAAAATTTCTATGAATCGCCCTAATAGCGTTATTCTTGGTTTAGCCTATATTTTGGGATTATTATCTACAGGTCTGCTAGATTTTAGTCCGCAGTTAAACCGATGGCAAGAAGTGGTAATTAGGATTGTTATTATCACTCTAATTACCCTGTTAACCACAACTTTTATCCGTCATTTTTGGTGGCAAAGTCCCCCGAAAAAAATTTGGCTGATAGCGGGATTAATAGCTATCTTTGCCGTTGTTTATCTAGAAATTCGCACTCCTTACCCCAGCGCAAACGATATCAGTCATCTTTTAAAAAATAATGTAGTTAACTCTATTAAAATTACGGGCAATATTGTATCAGAAATTCGTCTCAATCGCCGAGAAAATTTACAATTTTGGTTAGAAGTAAAAGAATTTAGCCTCAAGAATTTACCAAAGGAAAAATCCACAGGTAAACTCTACGTTACTCTACCAAATCTAGCAGAAAATCAGGTTTATCCCGGACAAGAAATAACAGTTAAAGGATTACTTTATCGTCCCCGTCGAGCCAATAATCCCAATGCTTTTGACTTTGCTAATTATCTAGCGCGTCAGGGTGCTTTTGCTGGTTTAAAAGGGGAAATAATTATCGATAAAACATCACCGACTTGGGGAGTTTGGCAGATTCGTCAGCGCATTGTTAAGGCACAAATTCAAGGACTAGGCCAAGAAAAAGGGACCTTATTAAGTTCGATTACCCTCGGACGACAAGCGGTTAATTTGCCAGCAAAGACCACCGATTTATTTATTAAAACTGGATTGGCTCACATTTTAGCAGCTTCTGGCTTCCATGTGTCTATTTTGTTGGGATTTGTTTTAACTATTACTCGCAATTTATCCCCTAAAAAACAGTTTATTATTGCCGTTACTATCTTAATAATTTACGGGACTTTAACAGGGTTACAACCTTCAGTTATGCGGGCGATTTTGATGGGAATTGGCGCATTAATTGGTCTGCTTTATAATCGACAAGTTAATAGTTTAGGTTCCCTGTTACTAGCGGCTACAATTCTATTATTATGGCAGCCTCTCTGGATTTGGGATTTGGGATTTCAGTTAAGTTTTTTAGCAACTTTGGGATTAATTATTACCGTTCCTTTACTGAAAAATAAAATTGACTATTTCCCTAATTTAATCGCTGAACCTATAGCTATTAGTCTAGCTGCCACTCTCTGGACTATGCCTTTATTAATGTTTACGTTTAACTCGATCGCTCTTTATAATATCCCCATTAATATTATCACAACTCCCCTAATTACCCTAATTAGTTTAGGAGGAGTTTTTACTGCCTTTTTAGGCTTAATTTATCCCCCTTTGGGCAGTATCGGTGCTAGTATTCTCTATTACCCTCTAAAGTTATTACTGCAAATTACCAACTTTTTTAGTCTGCTTCCTTTTAGTACCTACTCCACAGGTAAATTATCCTTAGGAGTGATGTTAATTATTTATATTTGCCTTACCTTAATCTGCTGCAACCTCTGGTTTCGTCAACGGTGGCATTTAGTCGGTTTATTTATCCTCACTTTAATTTTAATACCGATTATTTATCAACATTTGACTTTAACTCAGGTGACAGTTTTAGCCACCAAATCGCAACCGGTAATAATTATTCAAAATCGAGGAAATACTCTCTTAATTAATGGGGATGAATCCGCAACAGCACGTTATACAGTTTTGCCTTTTTTGCGACAGGAGGGAATTAATCAAATACAAGGAGCAATAACCGTCAATAATTCGGCGCAATTCTCAACTATCAGTGAGGACATACCGATCAAAAAAACTATTACTTTATCCCAGTTAGAAAAATTCAATCTCGGCGAAATTACTGGACAATTGATCGAGAAAAATTTATTTGAATTTCAGGTAAAAAATCAATCTTGGCTATGGATTATCAACTCGAAAAATTCCGTTAATTTATCCCAAAAATTCAGCCCCCTAGTGTTATTATGGCAGGGAAGTAATCTGGATAAACAATGGCTAGAGTCAATTCGACCACAAACAGCGATCGCTGTCACTACCAATCTCTCCCGCAATGCCAGAAATCAACTGAGAAAAGCTGGTATTAAGACTTACTGGACTGGGAGAGATGGAGCGATTCAATGGACAGCAAAAAACGGATTTCAACCCTTTCTAATTAATGAGTGATGTGTACCACCAAAACTGAACAGGGAGCATGATGCACCACATAATTACTGACACTACCTAAGATTAACTCAGATAAACCCGATCGACCGTGACGACCAACAATAATTAAATCTATCCCCTCTTGCTGGGCAACTTGACAAATTTTCTGCCCCGGATCACCGATATAATAATCAGCCCGGGCCGTGATATTATCTTCTTTAGCTTGATCGACTAAACCGTTTAACCAAGCCTGTAATTCCGCCTGCATTTCTTCGGTGATTTGTTGTTCCAAGGCGATCATATCGGGGGGATAACCGCCACCATAACCGATCAGATTACCATAAATAAAAGTTTCCGTGTAGGGAGTCAAAGGTTGAGACAGACTATAAATAATCCGCAACTCACTAGCGTAGGTTTTCGCTAAAAGAATAGCCGCATTCAATACCTCTGGAGTGACATCTTGATAATCCACAGCCACGAGAATTTTATTATAGAGTTTGTTGGTATCCCGATCGACTGAGATTGTTTCCGTATTATTCATAGAATTAGCCTCCTCGATAGCAGATAACGTCAGGGTTGAAGTTAATCTTTTTCCCAGCGGCTGCCAGCAATACCTTGCATCGCTGACGATCCCCTAGCTCTAGTGTGACATTTTTCGGATGATGTAGCTGAATTAGCAAAAAAATTAACAATTTACCCTACTGTCACCCCTATCCCCACTTATGGCAGTTATCTTAATGGTTAGGTATGAGGTTTTCGTTTTGGGGAGACTCCGAGACGATACCCGGTCGGGTTATACTTCATCTTTATGAGAAATGCCGTATTTATAGTTTTAACCGATAAATTGCTTGATCAGTGTTGATACGCTAGATTTTTTAGAAAAGTATTGATCTTGAGATACAATATGATTGAGATTTTTTGCCGCAGCGGAGCTAATCAAATGAATGAAGATAGCAAAAATTATGAGATGCAAATTCTGGCAATGATGATCAATCAGTATTTAGATGCTATGGTATCTCTGAGTGAAGAAAAATTAAATCAGCTAGAAGCAAATTGCGATCAGATTGTTTGGGACTTAGCCACAAGAATTTACAAGGAAAGTGGTCATAAAGTAGAATTTCATATAATACGAAACTTAATTAATTCTAGAATTGAAGTCATGAGGTATCAGTTGTTTTTCAGTAAATCCAGTCTATTAGAATCAAAGAGAATCGATGAAGAGAAAGCTATTAAAATAGCAGAACAAAAAGCTAATGCTGTTATTAATGATAAAAAAAATTGATGATACCGAGAAAATAACATCACAAGAAAATGAACGACAATTGGCAATTTTTATCAAAGTTCAAGAGATAATTAGTTATCAATTAGAGGTGGAAAAGTCTCAGATACATATTGAGGATGAACTATTTTATTTACAATCTGCCGAAAGAGTCAGTAGTTATAGTTCTTATAGCTTTTATAGTTCTTGTAGTTCTTTTGGCTTTGGCCGGAATAGTTACTTATTATCAAATTGGGGAGGAGATGAACATGATACGCTTGAATTCATCATGACTTTAGAAGAAGAATTCGATCTTGAAGTTCCAGACGAAAAATGCAGGAATTTACAACAGTGAAAAAGCTAGTTGATTATCTTGCTGAAAATTTAGGCAAGTAACAATCTTAATTTTTACCAAAATATCTCAAGTTATCAGCCAAATATAGCTATAATCCAATTAGAGCGAGTTCTAAACCAACAACTTATGATTAGTCGCTACATTGTTGCATGGCTCCCGATGATCGTAATAGGAATTAGTAACGGTATTCTCAGGGAAAGCACCTACGGAAAATATCTCGATGAATTACGCGCTCATCAAATTTCTACCCTGACAGGAATCCTCTTTTTTAGTCTTTATATTGGCACTCTTGTCTATTTTTGGGTTCTAGAATCCTCCAGCCAAGCAATTACTATCGGTTTAATTTGGTTAGTATTAACAGTGGGTTTTGAGTTTCTGTTCGGCCATTTTATTGCTGGTCACTCTTGGTCAAGATTAGGACAAGATTATAATCTTTTAGCGGGACGAGTTTGGATTTTTGTTCTCTTGGTCATTACTTTTGCTCCCTTACTATTTTATCAACTTTTTTCTTAATTATGAAAGCTATTATCATTAATCGCTATGGCGATAGTAGTGTTCTCCAATACACAGACATAGAAAAGCCAATTCCCCAAGCGAAAGAAGTCTTAATTAAGATTATGGCAGCGGGAATTAATCCGATTGATTGGAAGATTCGTCGGGGGATGCTCAAAATAGCCACAGGGAATAAATTTCCCCTGCAATTAGGTTTTGATTATGGGGGAATTATCGCTGAAAAAGGTAGTCAGGTGGAACAATTTCAGATCGGAGATGAGGTTTTTGGTTTTCTCAATCAATTACCGGGTAGAACCTATGCTGAATATGCAATTATTCCCGCTTCCCTATTAGTTAAAAAACCGCATAATCAGAGTTTTATTGAAGCTGCAGCCACTCCTTTGGCTGCTTCTACCGCTTTGCAAGTGTTGCGAGATTTTGGCAATATTCAAGCAGGAAATCGGATTTTAGTTAATGGTGCATCGGGAGGAGTGGGTAGTTTTGCTGTGCAGATAGGAAAATTTTTCTCCGCACAAGTCGATGGAGTCTGTGGTAGCAAAAATATCGATTATGTCACCTCTTTAGGAGCAGATAAAGTTATAGATTATACCCAAGAAGATTGGAGAAAAAATGAGCAGAAATATGATATGGTCTTCGATGCCGTGGCTAAGTCTTCTTTTTGGCACTGTCGTCAGCTTTTAAAACCCCAAGGCATTTATATAACCACCCTACCAAATCTCGGAATTATCCTCTTAAATTATCTCGGTGCTTGGTTGCCCCAAAAAGGAAAACTGATATTTTTTGCTCAAGCACAAGCGTCTGACTGGCAATTTCTCAAAGAAGCGATCGAATCGGGTAAATTAACTGTTAGAATTGATCGCACTTATACTTTTTCCCAGGTGATAGAAGCTCATAATTATAGTGAATCGGAAAGAGTGCGCGGAAAAACAGTCTTGCTCCCCGATTAAGTATAAATAGTTAGGGATTTTCCCTATTTTTTGGGGAACGAGTAAATAATTTTAAGTAAGTAGAAACAAGGAATTCTTTAATTGGAAAGGCGATAAAAGTCAAGGGATTAATAGTAATAATAATATTGCGGCTATCCCTTTGTACCGCCTTGATAATCTGTCGAGCCACCCAATCGGCGGACATAATACCCACAGGATTTAAATTACTCTTAAAAGGGCCAAGAATTAGCTTTCTTACCACACAGGGAGCATCTAAACGACGCAGGGTAATCATATCACCGATCGCTCGTTTACTGAGTTCGTAGAGGGGACTAAAGGCAGGATTAACCTCCGCTTCCGAGGTATTCACCCAGACTTCCTTGCGGGCAATTTGCTCGTTAGTGCGGACAGTTTTGAAGAATAATTCCATTAAACGCCAGACGGAAAAAGTATTCACTTCGTAGGCTAATTCGATCGCTTCTGGGGTTCTTTGGCCGTGGACATTAACGCCATGATTTAAAATCAGTATATCTACAGACTTAAATAGGTTCTCAAGTTGCGTTTCTTCACCGATTTGCCATTTTATGGTTTTTACAGGTACTGATTCGTCGTTAATTTCAATAGCGATCGCATTCTCCCCGGAAGTGAGCGCGATCACTTTGGCTCCCTTCAGTTGTAGGTACTTTAACAGCGATCGCCCTAAAGTTCCATTCGCTCCGGTAATGGCGATCGTTTTACCCTTAAGAGAAAGTGCCGTCCCCATCAATTTATCCATAAAGGTGAAAGTTCCACAATAATAAGCCTTTTGGTTATCAAAATGGTGTCGCCAGTGGTAGGTACGATTAACGCGCCATTGAGCGGGTAAACTCTCAAATTGCCCCGGACGATGGGTTAAATCGGTTAATTCCTCCAGATTGGCGATACCTAAACCCCGACCGATCGCCGTACTGAGAAAAGCCAAAGTATAAAGGGAACCTAACCAACCCAACCAAGGGCGATCAAAACCCCAAGAGTGGGCCAATAGTACAGGTAAAACACTGGCAGCCAACATCACCAAGGCCTCCGGTACATCATTGTACCAGTGCGCCCGACGATAAATTTCCTCGCTCATTACCGACAGATCGGGACGAAAAACCCGATGATGCCAGACGTGCAGACGATAAAGGGGCTGCCAATGGTGGGCCAGAGCATGATAACCATCACGCACGATCTCCACCCAAATAATTGAGCCACAAATCAGTCCGACACAGAGGAGCAGGTTTGACATAGGGGATAAATGTTAAATTTTCTCGACGAATTTGACGCTCCCCGAAGCACTCATGCGAGGGATTCCCTGTTCATCCAGTTACCTTATCTACCAAGCTTTCACCTAATAGACAGTGGATAGTCTGTCCGAGGGCTTGAATTTCTGTCCGCCCGACAGTATTTGCGCGTGCGAGAATGTTTATAGCAGCGTTTTCGTCTCTATCCAAGACACACCCACAAGAACAAACATGAGTTCTTACAGATAATGTTTTCTTGACAAGATTACCACAACTAGAACACTCTTGGCTAGTATATTGTGGATTTACCGCTACCACAAACTTCCCGTGTATTTTTCCCAAGTAGTCTAGCCAATCGGTGAACATTGACCAACTTGCATCTGAAATAGATTTAGCAAGCTGAGGATTTTTCACCATATTAGATACCTTCAAGTCCTCATAGACTACCAAATCGTTAGATTGGATTAACGCTTTTGCTGTCTTGACGGCAAAATCTTTACGTTGTCTAGAAACTTTTAAATGAAGGCGAGCTACTTTAGATTTCTGTTTTAACCTTTTTTGGCTTCCCTTTTTCTTTTTTGAGAGTTTACGTTGAGACTTTTTTAGTCTTTTTTCAGACTTACGAAGAAACCGTGGGTTATCAATTTTATGTCCATTAGAGTCGGTTAAGAAATGGTTTAAACCTAAATCAATGCCTACTTCTTTTCCTGTAGAGTCAAAGGGTTCTACTCGCTCAATGTCTAAGACAAATTGACAATAAAAGCCATCGGCTCGTTTAATAAGCCTGACTCTTTTGATAGTGGATTTATCGAGAATCTCACGGTTAAAAGTACCGATTAGCTTTAATTTCCCTATCCCTGTTTTATCCGTGATGTGGATAAACTTTTTGTCTTCTGTTAGTTTCCAACCAGAAGTTTTGTACTCGACAGACCTTGAGAACTTTTTGAATTTAGGATAGCCTTTTTTAGCTAAACCCTTCTTGCTCGGTCCGCTTGCCGAATTCGATTTGGCGCGGGCGGTGCGCTTTTTACAGTTATCATAAAAACGGGATATAGAAAACCAGGCTCTTTCGGCACTCGCTTGATGAGCCATAGAGTTGAGTTTACCAATAAAAGAGAACTCAGGATTATTAGATAATTCGGTAGTTAGCCTACACAAAGTAGCATAGTTAACCTGATCTTCTTTGGTAGAGTCCATCCAAAATCTTAGACACTTATTCCGAATAAACTGTCCCACTCTTATAGCCTCTTGAATGGCTATTTCTTGGTGTGAATTGGTTTTTAACTTAAACTCTATGACTCGCATTGATTCGACCTCTCAATGTGTTATATTATGATAATAGCAATCCACTGTCTAAAATGTCAAGAGCATGAAGACTAATTATTTTAAAACTCGTAGAGCTACCTTTAACCTCACCGTACATATAGTCCTCGTGACAAAATATCGTAGAAAGGTGTTTCAGAAAGAGCATCTGGAGTTTTTGAGAATAGCTTTTCATAAAATAGCTGAGAAATGGTATGCGAAGGTAATAGAAATTAACGGAGAATCAGACCATGTTCACATTCTTTTAACTTACCCCCCTCATAAACTGTTAAGTGGATTAATAGCCAACTTAAAACCAACTTCTTGCAAGCTGATGTGGGATAAATTTTCTGACCACTTGAAAGAGATATAGGCTCTTCAGTTGATTTTTGCCAATTGTTTGCGATCTGGAGCGAACTAATCAATTAAATCTCTTGCCAGATAAGGATTTAGTCGATTTATGCCCCCATATCGAACCATACCAAGTAACGAAGAACCGAGATATATGGTCAAGATAAGAGAGTTTTGTGGACAGGGGCATATTTTGTGGCTAGTTGTGGGGGTGTTACAATAGACCAACTCAAAAAATATGTGGAGAATCAGGATTCCCCTGAATATTAGCTGTGCTTCGCTGTTTTATGCTGGTCGGTTTTTCATCTCCGAGGTGAAACCGAGGGTTCCTTCAAACCGACATTTTAGGTAAACAAGGCAATCTTAGCCGCAAAAGCGCATTTATAGGGAAAAAAATCCTAATAGACTGAAAAACTAGGGTTTCTTTCCCAAAAAAACTTAAGATTCCGTTAAAAATTTTAACAATTTTCGGTAAGATAAAGCAAGAAATAAGCTTCTACTTGAACAGTTACTGAACCTGAGTCGATTATGGCAGAAAATTATTGGTTGCGAGAGGATGATAACGAAGAATTAGACCCGATCGGTTCCCTCCTATCTGACTGGTCCGATCCCGAAGATGAGGAGGACGAATTTAGGAGCGAAATTTTTCAAGGCCGATCGGGACGCAGACAGAAAGCGGCTTTTAGCCTCATGGCGATCTGGACAATAATTATCGGACTTCATTGGCTGAGTTGGGGTTATTGGGCAATTATTGCCCTAACTATGGTACTATCGGGGCAAGCTTTGCGGCTGCTGTTCACGAAACCAGAAACGCCACCAATTCCTTTACCAGATCAGGATTTAACCTCTGTCCCCAGGGTGTCCCTCTTAGTGGCGGCTAAAAATGAAGAAACCGTAATCACGAAACTTGTTAATTATCTCTGTCATCTAGACTATCCCCAAGATAAGTTAGAAGTCTGGGTCGTCGATGACTATAGTACCGATAACACGGGGGCGATTCTCGATCGCCTTGCTTTAGAATATCCCCAATTAAAAATTCTCCATCGTGCTGCTAATGCCGGAGGTGGTAAATCCGGTGCCTTAAATCAGGTTTTATCCCTGACTAACGGGGAAATTATCGGCGTATTCGATGCGGATGCGGGATTATCCTCCGATTTGCTGCGTCATGTGCTCCCAATGTTCGACGATCAAGAAGTGGGTGCGGTACAGGTGCGAAAAGCGATCGCCAATGCTGCTGAAAACTTCTGGACAAAAGGACAAGCGGTCGAAATGATCTTTGATAGCTGTTTCCAACAGCAACGGATCGCAGTGGGAGGGATCGGAGAATTACGCGGAAATGGTCAATTTGTCCGTCGTAGTGCCTTAAATCGTTGCGGGGGTTGGAATGAACAAACAATCACCGACGATCTTGATTTAACTATTCGTCTCCATATCGATAATTGGAAAATTAATGTCTTAAATTTTCCCGCAGTAGCGGAAGAAGGGGTGACAACGGCGATCGCTTTATGGCATCAGCGCAATCGTTGGGCCGAAGGTGGTTTTCAGCGTTATCTCGACTATTGGAAAGCGATTTTAAAGTCTCCCATGCCTTGGCCGAAAAAGTTTGATTTAATTGCTTTTTTGCTCGTTCAATATATCTTACCCGCGGCCGCTATTCCTGATCTTTTAATTACTATTACCCGGCATCAAGCCCCGATTTTAACTCCTTTAACTGGTTTAGCTCTTTCCCTTTCTATGTGGGGGATGGTGACAGGATTAATCCGAGTTAATACGGGCAAAAAATTCACTTTTGCTCTCGGTTTAGACATCCTTGCTCAAACCGTTCGCGGCATGATTTATATGATGCACTGGTTTATTATTATTCCCAGTGTCAGCCTGCGGATGGCTTTGCGTCCTAAACGTTTAAAATGGGTGAAAACCGTGCATCTGGGGGAACATCTCAGCGCCGAAGTTTAATTTTCGAGGATAGACTCCAAAAACTTTGGCCTTATCAGGCTCGAAATCCCCTGTCAGTCAAGGTTACAGCCTTTGGAAACCCCTTTCGGAAAAATTTCCAATTTCCTTAATCATGCTTGCTACCAATAATGTGTTAATTTAGATACAGAATTGAATTCCGTGACAGCACTGGGGTGGCGAAAAGCGCTCGCCCCAGTTTTTTTCTGTGGGGTTTTTTGCGGGAAGCATACCCCTCTCCTCGTAGGTTAAGGGGGTGAGGTCATAACAATCCGTTGCCAAAACCGACTTTTCAGAATACAATAGACAAGAGTAGTCATTCATCACTCAGATTAGTTAAGATGACATTACATGACTAATAATATTGACCATGACCGATTATTTAAGGAATTAATCTCCACCTTTTTTGTCGAATTTATCGA
>JAADBR010000042.1 GCA_009995705.1 Microcystis aeruginosa W13-11 | reverse complement strand
GCTTGGCTTCAACCGCGCATTTACCAATGTATCTAACTTCCCCCGGTTTGTCAACCCCCTTTGGCAATTTTTTTTGATCTTTTTTTTATCCCTTGCTCCGTAAGCTTTTCAGCTATTTCCCCTTTTTTGGGTGGCTTGTTTTTGTCTAGTAATTTTGTTCTAATTAGATCTATATGGCGGTGACGGCGTTTCTCATCGGTGGGAACTGTTTAGGCATCAAATAGGATTGAATGCCCCGCTCAAATCTTCAGTCCAGGAACTCGGTTCGATCAGTTAGAATGAAAGTATGGAGGAAAAATTATTCATTTTCGGGAACCTTGACTGACTTCTCCCGTCCTCAAGCTCTGAGTGAGGAGTTTATATCCTTGAGGAAATCCCATGAGTCAATCGATTCCAGCATCTTGGTCACTTGAGGACAAAAAGTCTCAAAACCCCGTGTCCCCTGACAAACTCTCCAACTACGATCTAATTGCACTCTGTCAGGAAGGGTGTCAGTCAGATCGAGCAGCCTTTGCGGAACTGCTGCGGCGCTATCAGGCTCATGTTGATAAATTACTCTATCATTTGGCTCCCGATTGGCAAGATCGCGCTGATTTGGCTCAAGAGGTCTGGATTCGCGTCTATCGCAATATTAACCGTCTCCATGAACCCCTCAAGTTCCGCAGTTGGTTAAGTCGCATTGCTACTAATCTTTTTTACGACGAATTGCGGAAACGCAAGCGGGTTAATCACCCCATTTCTCTCGATGCTCCCCGACGGGTGGAAGATGGCGAAATCGATTGGGATATCGAGTCCGATTACCCCAGTCCCGATGAACATCTCACCACCCACGAATTCTACGATCAATTACAGGCGGCGATCGCTGATTTACCAGAAGCTTTTCGGACAACTATTATTCTCCGAGAAATTGAAGGTATGGCCTACGAAGAAATTGCCGAGATGACGGGAGTTTCTTTAGGAACTGTTAAATCTCGCATTGCTCGCGCTCGCGCTAAATTACAATCTGTTTTACAGCCCTATTTTACAGAAGGCTAAAGAACATTGTGGTGATTCGGCACTAACGGCCGAAGTGAGGAGTCGTTAAATTTAACTAGCTCCGTGCTGGTGAAAAGTAATTGCATACCGATCGCTTCTGGTCGAGGTCAACCATGAATAATTATCAACCCGAAGACGTTCAATGGATCAAGTCTTTGTTACGTCGCGATGACAGCGATTGCAACTCCGCAACCGAGGATATTTTATTCTTAGATGAGGATAACGAAGAAGCTCATCGTTTAGATTTAATTAGTGCCTATATTGATAACGAAGTAACAGTAAAGGAAAGAAAGCTAGTTCAGCATTGGTTAGACCATGATGCTGCCGCTGAAAAACTCTATCGGCAGCTCTTGGGATTACAAACTAATTTAAGGCAGATTCCCGTACCGGCTACTATGGCCAGCGACCGATTGGCAGAACAGGTGTTCAGAAAAGTCGATAGTCAGCGTCGTCGGCAATATTATGTTTATGGCGGCGCGATTCTCACGGCTATGGCGATCGCTGTTGGTTCCTACTTCGTCTCAGGACGCAATGATCCCCTCTCCCAAATGGCCAGCGGTCCGAGCAGTATTAGCCAAGAGGGAGATTATTTGATGATTGCTCTCAACCATCCAATTATCGAGATTCCCGCAGCCGAACAACCAAAAGAGAATGGTCAAAGGTAAGGTCTATTGAAATAAATGCCAGCATTCTCGTGTGATCGCCCAATCTTCCGCCGTAGCAATTACCATCACTCGTACTTTAGATGTGTCGCTGGCGATATCCTCATCCCGGGGACGAGCGGCATTTTTAGCTAAATCTAACTCTAAACCCAAAAAAGACCAGCCTTGACTGGCTTTTTCCCGTACTAAAGCTGAATTTTCGCCGATTCCTGCCGTAAATACCAAGACATCTAACCCCTCTAGAGAAGCGAGCATCGATCCGATTAAACTTTTCAGGCGATGAATATACATCTCAAATGCTAATTTTGCCCTCTGGTTGCCTTCGGCCATTGCCGTGGTAATTGCCCGCATATCCCCAGAAATACCCGAAATTCCCTTTAAACCGGATTCTTTATTCAGCAAACTATTTAAACTATCGGGATTGTATTGATATTCTCGCTCTAGATAAATCAGAATCCCTGGATCGATCGAACCGCTGCGGGTTCCCATCATCAATCCCTCTAGGGGAGTAAATCCCATAGTAGTATCAATACTTTTACCCCCTTTGACTGCCGATAGGGAAGCACCATTGCCCAGATGACAGATGACCATTTTCAAGGATTCTAGGGGTTTTCCTAACAATTCGGCGGCCCGTTGGGAGCAGTATTGATGACTGGTGCCATGAAAACCATAGCGACGGATTCCCAGTTCACTCCATTGGTAGGGAATGGGATAAAGAGAAGACTCAGGAGGGATAGAACGATGAAAAGCGGTGTCAAACACTGCTACTTGGGGAACATCGCCCAAAATTTGCTCGATCGCTTCAATTCCTTCTAAATGAGCGGGATTATGGCTAGGAGCAAGGGGGATCAGCTTTTTAATCGTTTCTTTGACTTGGGGAGTGATCATAGTTGCTTGGGAATATTCCGTGCCACCATGGACAACTCGATGACCGACTATACTAATATCGGCGAAATTGGCCAGTACCTTAGTTTCGCCAGTGACCAAGGTATCTAACATCCGAGCAATTGCCGCCGGACGATCCCGACTAGAAAGATTAATTTCCTGTTTAATTCCCTTGGCTTTTACCGTTAAAACCCCGTAATCAGGGTTAACCGTCCAATCGATCCCCGCTGCCCAAATTGGTTGGGGAGGATGGGAGGGGAGAAAATCTAAATCGTATAAACAACTTTTTTGACTGCTCGATCCCGCATTTAAGACCAGAATTTTCATAGAAAAGCTCAATTAGGAGGTGGCCTATGCCAATCATAATCAAACTCAGGTTAAGCCTAGATAAAATCGCTGACTTTTGGGGTTTTTCTTCAAGAAAATTTTATCTGGCTGTCATCACCCATGCTTGACTCTGGCAATATTACAAAACTTTATCAAAAAAAAGTCAAAATAGAGCCTCTAGGGTTATAAGATACAAGAATGCCCCTTGTGAAATTGATCCAAGAAGCTACCTCTGATGCAAGTTAAGGCCTTTACATTGGATTTACAGCTAGTTCTCGTCCTTTTCACCAGTGGAATGTCAACATCGCACCACGAATCTCTAGAATGAAATTTTTGTGTATTCTAGATAACCGTGATTACTAGAGGATTTCTTAAGTATGTCAGAGGTTACTGCCGTTACAGATACCACCTTTAAAGACGAAGTTTTAGCTAGTGCCGACCCTGTCCTAGTAGACTTCTGGGCTCCTTGGTGCGGCCCTTGTCGAATGGTGGGCCCCGTTGTCGAGGAGATTGCGGAAATGTTCAAAGGGCAAGTCAAGGTGGTGAAACTCAACACCGACGAAAACCCCAATATCGCTAGTCAGTACGGGATTCGCAGTATTCCCACTCTGATGATCTTCAAAGGGGGTCAAAAAGTTGATATGGTGGTCGGGGCTGTACCGAAAACCACTTTAGCTAATACCCTAGATAAATACCTGTAGAGGAGTTGACTAGGTTTTCTGGTAACGCACACCGGGTAACTGAGTCACTAAACCCATTAATTCTAATTCCAATAAGATCCCCGCCACTTCTGAGGTGGGGATTTGCATTTTTTCAACAATAATGTCAAACAACAGGGGATCTCGGGCAAACAACTGATACACTTGTGCTAGCCTAGGTTCTAGATTGACTGGAGGAGCAGCATTAACGACCGGGGATGTCTCTAGAGGGAGTGAAGGAGAGAGATTAACCGGTGCGGATTGGTTCTTGGTGGGAATTGCCCCCAACATTTGTAGTAATTTCTCCTCAGAAACGATAATTTCCGCTCCCTGATGAATGAGTTGTAAACAACCCCTAGCGGTGGCAATATCGGGAGAATTGGGTAAAGCATAGATATCGCCGCCAAATTCGTTGGCATAACTGGCCGTAATCAGGGAGCCTGACCTTTCGGGGGCCTCGATAACAATCGTGGCGCGACTTAAACCGGCGATAATGCGATTACGACTGGGAAAATGGGCTTTATTCGGCTGAGTTGCCGCAGGATGTTCACTAATGACTAAACCCTGCTTTTGGATGTCCGCGTGTAGCTGCCGATGACGACTAGGATAAACCACATCGACCCCTGTTCCCAAGACGGCGATCGTTCTTCCCCCTGCTTTTAAACAGCTTTGGTGTGCCTCGCCATCAATTCCTTCGGCCATCCCAGAAACAATAGTAAATCCCCGTTGGGCCAAAAGGGTACTTAAGCGCCGCGCCCAGCGCCGGCCGTGATCCGTGGGGTTACGAGTACCCACAATGGCGACGGTGGGGATATTTCCCTGATTTTCCTCTAAATTGACCTTTCCTTGATAGTAAAGTAAGGGGGGAGGACTGGGAATTTCCCAGAGAAAGCGGGGGTATTCTGGGTCGCTAGGAGTCCAAAAAAGGGGGTTTTTCTGGATATGTTCGGCGAAAAGAGCTTCTGGGTCAATTTGCGATCGCCCTTCCTGTACCGCTGCCATTAACTTTTTGCCGAATCCCGCCACTTCTGCGATCGCACTATCGGTGGCATTCCAAGCTACAGCAACACTGCCAAAATGCTGATAGAGTCGCTTCAGGGAAATTGCCCCAACTCCAGCAATACTTAACCATGCTAACCAATAAACGCGATCGTCTGTCAATTTGAAAAGCTCCTCAAACCAAGTAATATTTTCAGTCGGTTAAAACTGACTGCGGCCAGATGACCTTAATTTATTTTAATCTTGCCGGAATACTTTTCATTAGTTGTTGAGGTATTGTTGAGCCTCGTCAATGTCTTTCACTTTTTTGACAGGTGAATAAGTTGTTCTTGATCTTCTGGGGGAAGTTGTTCGGTTGCTTCTAGTATTTCTGCAAAAGTGGCTGGAGTCATGGTTTTAGCTGGTTATAATGGTCTTTGGAGCCAATTGTAGCAGTAACGGTAGGATGTGTGAGCATAGCGTAACGGATAAAGCAGATAAATTTATCGTAATTTAAAGCCAAAAACTGCGTTAAATAATGCCCCCGAAGAAATCCGTGATCGTATTTTTTTTAAGAACGTAGAATATCGGACAAAATATCTACAATTAAGGTTTGGGTCTTTAATGATAATGAGCCTATAGCGGTATTCGCTCGAGTGAGATGCAGACCATCGTCTTGCCTAGACTGACTTATAGCTTGTTGCAGTGTACCTGACAGGGGGACAAGCAAGCTGAAAAGCTTATGTAGCATAGAATACAGACACAGACTTCCAAAAAAGATAGGTCATATTTACTAGATATGACCTAGATAACGAAAATGATAAGTGAACTATACCAGAAAGTCTTAGAGAATGAACTGGGGCGAGCCAGATATCTACTGTTGTTAATGATAGTTGGAACCTTGCAAATACTAAAGCAAGCCAAATTAGAGATATTAGCAGAAGCACTACCAATACCGATCCTGTTTGAGAGTCGGAGAAAAAAACTAAAAAGATTTTTAAAGCTGGAAATCCTGAACATTGAAAAAATCTGGTTTCCCTGCCTAAAAGAGATGTTAAAACAGCAGGAGAGATTCACAATAAAAGGATTAGTATATATTGCCATAGACTGGACGAGTTGGGGAGCAATAAATATCTTGATGGTGAGTCTAATTTACGACAAGAGAGCCATGGCAATCTATTGGGAGATATTAGATAAAAAAGGAAGTAGTAATCTCGAAGAACAGCAGCGAGTATTGGGGAAAATATTGACGGTGCTATCAGGTCATAAAATAGTGGTGTTAGGAGATAGAGAATTTTGCTCGGTCAGTCTTGGAAAGTGGCTTCAGAAGCAGAGTATGTACTTTTGTTTAAGACAAAAACAAAGTACAAATGTGAAGACAAAATAAGGAATTTATCAAGAAATGAGAGCCTTAGGTTTAAGTCCAGGAACTAAACTATTTTTGAACGATGTCAATATTACAAAAGAGCAGGGATTTGGAGAGTTTAACTTAGCGGGTAAGTGGAAAAAAACCTATCGGGGTTTTAAAACAAAAGAACCTTGGTATATTCTGACAAATTTTGGGGATTTAGAGACGGCAATAATTGCCTATCAAAAAAGATTTGATATTGAGGAAATGTTCCGAGATTTTAAGTCGGGAGGCTATAGCTTAGAAGGTTCTCAATTAGCACCGCAATACTTATCAAAGCTGATAATTGTTATAGCTATCGCCTATACAAGTGCCACAATACAAGGTAAAAAAATTAAGGATATGGGAATCCAAAAATATGTCACAAGACCTGAAAAAAGATATAAAGGTCAACGCAGACACAGCAGTTTTTATGTGGGTCAACATCTCTATCATTGGCTCCAGCTACATCAAATGTTCCAGAAAAATATAGAAGAGCTAATGCAAATTAGCGGCTATCGGTTGAAGGATTACATCAAAGGACAAAGAGCTATATCGCTTGCCCTATCTACCTTCTAGCTCGCTTGTCCCCCTCTCAGGCAGTGTACCTCATTCGACTGCATACCGCTATAATGCACTTAGAAATTACTCAACTCAATAAAATTTTCAGCACTAAACGAGGTGCTGTGGTCGCTCTGAAAGATATTAATTTACACGTTGACAGTGCTGAATTTGTCCGTGCGGTCGGGGCCTCTGGTTCGGGAAAATCGACTTTGTTGCGAATGATTGCGGGTTTAGAACTGCCCACTTCTGGCAAAATCACCGTTGATGGTGTTGAAGTGACAGGTCTAGGAGCTGATCGCGGCATGATTTTTCAAAATTATACACTCTATCCCTGGATGACGATCCAAAAAAATGTTGAATTTGGCTTAAAACTATAGGGATTATCGACAAAAGAATGCTGGGAAGTGGCCTGTTATTATCTGGATATTGTCGGTTTAACCCAATTCGCTAATGCTTACCCTAGAGAACTATCGGGTGGGATGAAACAACAAGTGGCGATCGCTCGCTCTCTTGCTTGTCATCCCAAAGTTTTATTAATGGACGAACCTTTTGCCGCTTTAGATGTACAAACCAAAGAAAGAATGCACGAATATTTAATTGAAATTTGGCAAAAAATTAGGTGTAGTATTTTAATGATTACCCATGATGTGGATGAAGCGGTTTTCTTAGCTCAACGTATTTATGTTTTGAGTGCTAGACCAGGCACTATACAACGGGAATTAACAATTAATTTACCCCTAGATCGTAGTTATAAAATTAAACGACAATCTCAGTTTTATGACTATACGGATCAAATTTACGGCCTACTACGAGGTGATAAATTCTAGAAAAAACTAGGAAGCATCAAGAGTAGTCACGGATTGAAAACGAGTCAGAGCAGCAAAAATCATCCTCAAACAGCGATCGCTGCTGCCGCAAAACTAGATCAGTGATGGAACAGGTGTTCAACCATTAAGATTTGGTGATAATCCAGGCAAGTGTGATCTAAAGTACAGCTTTTTTTGGGAAAGTTTCTCGATCGGTGCTGCCTTGGTACGCGAATATGATAGAATGCCAGTAAATTGATACAAAACTTTACTTCAAGGTGAATCTATGCCGTTTACGATCGAATCAGCGCGGAGCATTTTCCCCAACACGCTATCGGCGGATGTGGTTCCCGCCACGATTGCGCGTTTTAATCAGCTGAATACCGAGGATCAACTAGCCTTGATTTGGTTTGCCTACCTAGAAATGGGCAAAACCATCACCGTTGCCGCCCCCGGCGCTGCTAGTATGGTATTTGCCGAAAACACCATGAATGAAATTCGGCAGATGTCACCCTTGCAACAATCGCAGGTGATGTGCGACTTAGCTAACCATGCTGACACCCCGGTTTGTCGCACCTACAGCACTTGGTCTGCTAATATCAAACTGGGATTCTGGTATCAATTGGGACAATGGATGGAAGATGGCAGTGTTGCCCCAATTCCCAAGGGTTATGAACTATCTGCCAATGCCAGCGCCGTTTTAGACGGGATTAAAAAATTAGAGTCGGGACAACAAATCACCGTTCTGCGGAATTGTGTGGTGGATATGGGCTACGATCCCAAGAAACTGGGCGATTATAACCGTATTTCCGAACCCGTGGTTCCTCCCCAAAATATTGCCGAACGGACAAAAGTTAGCATTGAAGGTATCACCAATGCCACCGTCCTCAACTATATGGACAACCTCAACGCCAATGACTTTGATGTATTAATTGAATTATTCACCCCTGACGGCGCTCTGCAACCACCTTTCCAACGTCCTATCGTCGGTAAAGAGGCAGTATATCGCTTTTTCCGCGAAGAATGCCAAAATTTGAAATTAATCCCCGAACGCGGTGTGGTGGAACCCGCCGATGACGGTTTTACTCAGATTAAAGTGACGGGAAAAGTACAAACCCCTTGGTTTGGTGCAGGTGTAGGCATGAATATGGCATGGCGCTTCCTCCTAACTCCTGATAATAAAATTTTCTTCGTAGCGATCGATTTATTAGCTTCTCCGAAAGAATTATTAAACTTTGCCCGTGGCTAAATAGCTACTGAGAGAAATCATTAAAAATTCTGATGAAACTTATTAGAGTTCCTTGTCAAGTGAACTCTTTTTTTTCTACAATCAAAAAGCTGACTTAAAAAAATTGGTAAATACACCAGTTTCCTCTCTGATCTAGGTAAGAATAACTAAACAATCATTCTTACAGATATGGGAGCCAAGAGTCATGGTAGCTCAAAAACCCAAAATTATCATCCCTAAAACTAAAATCATGCCCGTGAGTGAAATAATTTGGTCAGATACCGAACGAGAAATTGCTCAAACTGCTTTCCAAAAAGCCTATCAGCGAGAAACTAGCACTTTAATAGAACATATTAAAGAACAGTCTGGTCAGATCACGGTTTTAGATGATATCTGGCAAATGCACGATTATCTAAGCGCCCGACGACATCAGATTGATGGTAAATATGACTATCGCTATACTTCCCTAATTTTTGTCTTTGCTCAACTATTAAAGGAAGGATGGTTAAAGCTTGAGGATCTCAACGGTTTGGAAAAAGATAAACTAGCGAAAATCGCCGCCCTCTCGCGAATGTAAATTAATGATTAGCATTAAGCTATCAGCTTTCTGCGCCTAGTTAGGTGACTAAAAAATTCATCTCTAGATAACCAACACCGTCTTAAGTTTTTCCTAAGCGGCAACCAATTCCGCTAGAATGAGTCAATCATCCCGATCGCTTTTCGCTTGTTTTGCACCTTTGGTTTATGTTCAAAAATCTTTTACTTCCCCTAGGAATATCTATCTTTCTCGGTGTTTGTCAGTCTTTGTCAGCCGCCGAATCAGCTATCATCAAATACTATATCTTCCAAGGGTCCGTATCGGTATCAGAATTAAAGCAATTGAGCGAAACAGGCGAATTAGCCCCCGCTTTAGCGGCACAATTAAAGATGGCTAACCAAAAACCCGAAGAATTCCGCAAAATCCTTAATCGTCGCGTAGCGGTGGATGCCGTCTTTCTTTCCAAATTTCTTAATAGTTTGTTTGGCGAAAGTTTGCTAGATTATGCCGCCGAAATTGTCCACACCCCCAATCGAGCGGCAAGTCGGCAAGCTTTACGCGGTGCCTTAGTCACTTCTGCCATTAATGATAATGAGATTCAAATCATCGAAGTCCTCGCTAATTATCCCACCAGCGAGGTTCATGTGGATGGCAATCGTCTGCTGGATTTAATCAACCAAATTGAGTCAGTATTGAAAAAAATGCCCCGTTTACCTTTCTGATCCCAAATCCGCCTTTCAGGTTTTCATGAATTGCGCTGTAAATTGAATAGATTAGGATAATCTAGCAATAATAATGACTACTTCTTTGTCTGAAAGGAAAACAGTTAGCGCCAAACCTTTTTTAAAGTGGGCGGGAGGTAAAACTCAACTGGTTCCCAATATTCTATCTTTGATTAATTCCCAGATTTCTCAAGATTATCAGTTTAATTACATTGAGCCTTTTGTCGGAGGTGGGGCAGTTTTATTCTCAGTCTTAAATAATTTTTCTCCTGTCCAAAAAGTTATTATTAATGACATTAATCCTGATTTAATCATGGCTTATAATATTATTAAAAATAATGTCAAAGAATTAATAGTCAAGCTTAAAAAAATCCAACAGGATTTTTATGAACTTAAAAATCTAGAGGAACAACAAAAGCTTTTTTTGGATAAAAGAATAGAATTTAATTCTCGCAGCTGCGATGACTGTCTGGAAAAAACAGTTTTGTTATTATTTCTCAATAGAACTTGTTTTAATGGACTTTATAGAGTCAATAGCAAAGGACTTTTTAATGTCCCTTTTGGAAAATATGTCAAACCGTTAATCTGCAATGAAGAAAACTTATTAGCTGTCAACCATCATTTACAGAAAGTGACGATCCTACAAGGAGATTTTGTCCAAACCCTAAATTATGCAAATAACAAGACTTTATTTTATTTTGATCCTCCCTATAAACCGATTAAAAAAACATCAGCTTTTACCTCTTATACTAAAAAAGATTTTAACGATGAGGAGCAAATACGATTAAAACAATTTATCGATCGAGTGGATCAGGCCGGTTATAAGTTTATTTTAAGTAATTCCGACCTTAAAAACTTTGACTCTGACAATAATTTTTTTGATGACCTATATAAAAATTATAATATTCAAAGGGTAAAAGCCCGAAGAAATATTAATTCCCAGGGCAATAATAGGGGAGAAATTTGGGAATTACTGATCAATAATTGATAAAATTAAGCCTAACAGAAAAGAGGGTTCAAAATGACAATAAATCCCATTTTAAAAGTATAGTGGAGCGGGGAGAAACAATCAATAACTCGGTAGTTAATCCCGCTATTAAAAACGGATTTGGCATGATGGCTCTTCTGAGTTTGGTATGCTTTTCGTCGGTTTATCAGGAGCTTAAGAGCTTGACATACCTTCCAGATAAGTCTTTCCCGTTTTTTTCCAGATCCAAATTGAATTAATCCCTTGCCGGATAGGGTTTCCAGCTAAGTGGAACATCGATTGGTATAACAAACTCAGATAAACCCCTTAAAAAAAGCGACTTTCATCCCTGATCGATCAGAGGGCGCAGGTTCCTTGCGCCCCTACAGTAAGGGATTTTGCCCACAATGTAGGGGCGAACTGCGTTCGCCCAAAAGATACATTATCAAAGCGCAAGTCCCTTATTGATCGAGGGACACTAGCAAACGAGAAGGCTTGGCGCGATCGCCTTGCAATGTGATTCCTCGATGGTTGGCGGCTAAATGGCGCAGGATTTTGTAAACTGTTTCCAGTTGGTCGGTTGCCCCTGCTTTTTCTGCCAGCGCTGTCAATGGCATCGGTTCAGATGCGAGCTTCAGCAGGGCGAGAAGCTGTCGCTGTAAATTCAGCACCGATGCGGCGGCTTTTTTCCCAGCTTCCACCCCGGGTTGGTGGTAAGCGTTAACGTTAACCAGAGAAGCGTATAACCCTACTGCCCTTTCATAGAGAGCGATTAACGCGCCGACGGTGCGGGGATTAACCTGGGGAATAGTTACGGTAATCGAGTCCCGATGATTTTCATAAAGTGCCTCTCGTGTTCCCTGCAAAAAGCCGGAGAGAAAATCCCCGGTCGTCGCTTCTGGCTCAACTTCGATGGATGTTCCCTCCCGGTCTTCCAGTACTTCAATAAAAGTAGCAAAAAAGTTAGGTACGCCTTCTCGAAGCTGTTGCACATAGGCGTGTTGGTCGGTAGATCCTTTGTTGCCATAAACCGCGATACCCTGATAAACCGTCTTACCATCCAAATCTTTTTCCTTACCCAGAGATTCCATCACTAACTGTTGCAGGTAACGGGAGAACAGCAACAGACTGTCTTTGTAGGGTAGCATCACCATATCTTTCTCGCCTTTGCCATGGCCAGCGTGATACCAAGCAAGAGCTAATAGGGCGGCAGGATTGCGCTTGGTGTCAGGCACACGGGTTGCTTCGTCCATTTCCTTGGCACCAGCCAGGAGCGATCGAATATCGATGCCCAGCAGAGAGGCTGACAACAGGCCGACCGCAGACATCTCCGAGGTACGTCCCCCCACCCAATCAAACATGGGAAACTCGGCTAACCAGCCTTCCATGCGTTCTAATTCGTCCATTTTGCTGCCGGTCACGGTGATGGCAACGGCGTGGGAGGGAAAATCTATGCCCTGTTGCTCGTAAACGTGTTTTACTTCCAGCATTCCGTTACGGGTTTCCGGCGTGCCGCCAGATTTGCTGGTAATGATGATCAGAGTACTTTTGAGGCGATCCTTGAGTCGGTTCAGTATGCGATCGATGCCCGCCGGATCGGTGTTATCGATGAAGTGAATGGCCATGGGCGCAAAATCGGGGGCCAGAGCTTCGGCGACAAATTCTGGTCCCAAGGCAGAGCCACCAATGCCAATGGAGAGAATATCGGTGAATTTAGGAGCTTCTGGGGGATGGATTGTGCCGTCGTGAACCTTTTGGGCAAAGGTTTCGATTTGTTCGAGGGTATCGACAATTTCCCTCTTTAAATTAGCTGGGGCGAGGTCAGGATTTCGCAACCAGTAATGCCCGACCATCCGGTTTTCGTCAGGATTGGCGATTGCGCCTCCTTCCAGTGCTGACATATCCTGAAAGGCCTTTTCAAACTTAGGCTTGAGCATCTCAACTAAGGCCTCATCAAACCCCATGCGGCTGATGTCCAGATACAATCCCAGACCTTCGTGATAGTAAAGCCAGTCTTCGTAACGTTGCCAGAGTTCCTTCGTATTCATATAAACCTCGTTAATTAGTAGCAAGGGTAAAATTGCAGATTCAGAGAATAAAGTCGGTTGACAGGAAATTAGATTGGCGTTCTTTGAGGATTTGAGTGATCAAAGATTTGTTTAAGTCAGTTTCCTTCGCTGCAACCAGCGTCCTGATTGAGAACGATCGCAAAGCATCGCTCACCGACAATGTACCTTCCGCCGAATCCTTCCTACCGGTGAAGGGGAAAGTACTATAACCTTTGAATAGCTGAAATTACACCCGTCCAACACTGATTGGCGATCGCGATTTTGCCACCTGTTAAATCTCTTTTTCTGTCTGTACAAATTGTTACTTTTTGAAATGAGAATTGCTGACCTTTTTGTTTCAAAATTGATTTCAGGGCGTGGTAAACCTCTGCCCCCATGCGCAACGCTTCAGCAAAGGTGGTAGCACCGACGGGATACTAGCTTGTATTCCTGAAAATCAACGCTGTTATCGGTGTGAGCTCCACCATTGAGAATGTTAAAGCAGGGAGTTGGCAGTAGAGTCGCCTCAGCGCTGCCGAGGTATTGATAAAGGGGTTGACCCTTAGAAGTGGCTGCCGCCCTAGCAACCGCCATTGAAACTCTCAGAATGGCATTAGCGCCCAAGTTCGCCTTAAATTCAGTGCCGTCTAACTCTAGCATTTTCTGATCGACAGCACTTTGGTCAGTGGCATCCATTCCCTTGAGGGCAACAGCGATCGCACCATTGACGTTGGCCACCGCTTTGAGAACGCCCTTGCCGCCGTAGTGAGTAGGATCGCCATCCCGTAATTCCAGCGCTTCCCCACTCCCCGTAGATGCTCCAGAAGGTACTGCCGCTCGACCCTTGCTGTTGTCTGCCAAAATGACATCGACTTCAACCGTCGGATTGCCGCGAGAGTCGAGAATTTCTCGGGCATGAATGGTTTGAATGCTTGTGTTCATCGGTTTTACTCCTATTTGATTAGAATATTCAAGGGCATCTAGTCTGCCCTCAGAGGAACCCCCACACAAGACAGATCTGTGGGCCTTGGTCGCTTGTCATGGATTCGATGATTCTGATGCTACCCCATCAAAATAGGGTCGTCCAACAATCCAGGCACTTTTCTTTGTTATATACCAGTTTTATTATGTTAAGTTTAAGAACAACTATAGATTAAGACCATTTGTTTGGCTAAACTCTTACCATATTTGCTAGTGCAAAGGGACTTTATCCACGGAAGTTCCGTCCATCTCAAATAAAACAGGCGCAAAAGCGCAGTCGCTCTTCATGTTATTTTCCGAGAAAATGGGATTAATTCAGATCATTAAAACTCCCGGACTAGAGGCTGTCCATCTTGTAAATCTCCGACAATCACCAAGTCAGCCAGTCCCACGAATCAGCCATTGTTTAAGACTCCTGGAATGTTATTAATGGTTTTTTCCAGTTCTGCCAAATCATGAAGGGAATCAAATTTGACATCAAGGACGAAATTTCCCTGAGCGGTGATGATTGGCCCATCTTTTTTCACGGCTGTTCGCAGTTCTGACTTTCCGCCTAATTTTTCTAGGTGGAGCATGACGGGTTTCATGGCTTTGGGAATGATTTCCACTGGCAATAAAAAATTCGTTCCCAGTTTTTTCACCAGCTTGCTGCTATCGACGACGACGATGAAGTAGTCGGCGAAGCTATCCACTAATTTTTCTTGGGTATGGGCGGCCCCACCGCCTTTAATCAGGTTTTTCTGAGGCTCTACCTCATCGGCTCCATCAATGGCTAGATCGATATGATCGACACATTCTATAACCAATTTACCTTTTGGTTTGTCCGAAACCTTTATTTGACGGGGGACAGGCACCAGTTTATTTACGCAGGTCTCTAAACTCTTGCCATAAGCTGCCCGCGCATTTAAATTGCTTATTCAGATGAGGCAAGAGGCAAAAGTAAAGAGACTAGGGGAGATTCAGCTAATCTAAGGATAGGCGGTTAAGATACGTCTTAGCTTACGATCGATTTTCTGGCAATTATCGCTTTTTGGGGATTTTCTTCCATTTTTAATCTGGCTCGTTTTCGAGGATTTCTTTGGCTTTCAGTAAAGCTTGGCGATGTTCTTCGGTGACGGTGGGATATTTTAAACCGAGGGATTCCAGGGTGTGATAAATAACCGCCCCCACAGCTAAACGGGTAAACCATTTGCGTTCTCGCGTAGCGAGCGCGTTGCGACCAGCCGGGATAATATACCAAGGAACCCACTCGGTACTGGTATGATTGAATACCTCCTCATAGGCTTTCATGTAATCACCCCAAAAAGCTCTTTCTTTGACATCATTTTCAGAAAACTTCCAATTTTTTTTTCGGGGCGATCAATTCTTTCTAAAAATCTTTTTTTCTGTTCTCCTTTAGAAACATTGAGAAAGAATTTCAGGACAATAACCCCATTATTAACCAGATATTTTTCAAAATTATTAATCTCTTCAAAACGTCGCTGCCAAACTTTCTTAGTTCTGTCTTCTGGGGGGAGTTTTTGCCGTTCCAATAAATCTTGATGGACGCGCACGACTAATAATTCTTCGTAGTAGGAACGATTAAAAATGCCGATACGACCCCGCTCCGGTAAAGCTTTATAATATCGCCAGAGATAATCGTGATCTAGTTCTTCGGCCGAGGGAACTTTAAAGCTAAATACCTGACAGCCTTGGGGATTTAAACCAGACATAACGTGTCTAATCGTACCATCTTTACCCGCCGCATCCATGGCTTGCAGATTAATTAACAGAGCATAGGTATCCTGGGCATAAAGTTTATCTTGAAACTCGGCCATTTTTTCGATTCCCTGTTGCAGCAGCAGCGTGGCATCTTCTTTGGTAATGTAGTCGGGTTTAAACCCGGGATCGTAGTCTTTGTGTAGAGAAATTTCTTTACCCGGTGGCACAATTAAGGATTGTAAAAATGCTTGGCGATCAATTTTGCTGACCATGCTCTTCTCCTTGATTGTCTTGACCCCTAAGATTACATTGTAGCACTTTTGCTCGGAAAATATCTCACCCTTGAACTGGCGAGTCAAGAATGAACTGGCAAAAGTATATTTAAATAGCTGTCAGTCCCTGAGCAAAATTAATTACACATCTAAGCTGTCAACCGTCTATCAGTTATCAGTTATCGGTAGTAAAATAGAATAGTAAGTGATCAGTATTAGGGCAGTTATCTTAATGGTGAGGTGCGAAGTTTTCGTTTTGGGGAGTAAGGGGTCGATGTCAAAGTAGGTTATACTTCATCTTGATGAGAAACTCTGTCGGTATATTTTTACTGTAAAAAAAGGTTGATTGCATCAATAAGCTGCTTGAGTTGTTTGATTTTTTCAACTAGATGCAAATATATAAACTCATAATCTAGGAGACTAGCTATTTCTTCCACAGTCGTTTCGCTTTTATCATGGCTTCGTTGTATTAATTGATAAATACTGTCCAGCACTTGACTAGGATGTGGTATTTGTTCTACATCTAGGACATTTAGATCGAAACCTAAATTGTCTAGAATAAACTTAGATGTTAAACAACTATCTATTTTAGTCAGAAAACTGTATTCACCTAAAAACCAAGCTTAGATTTCCATAATCACTAAAATCATCGAAATGGGAATTCCGTTTTTCTGACGTAAAGTTTTTAAAAATCCTTTAATGCCATTTTCTACCTTAGTTCTATTTTCCAGAGGTTCGGGATATAAATCCCGTAAACCTAAAATTTTTTCATAACCATTATTAGTTAAACTATTATGTTGTTTTTTTATATCGGAAAGTACATGAGAATCACATCCGCAATCGTACAAAAGAATAAAAAAAGGAGCTGCTTCTAGAATGTTCGATTTCAGAGATTGAATTTTGCGATTAGATTTATCTCCACGTACTTGATTCACTTCAACCGAAACTTTTTTGTATCCTGCAATTTCTTGACATAACCTCGTTATAAATATCCTTTCGGTCTGTCCCTCGACAAAAATCGCTAACTTTTTCTGTGTCATCAATCTATCACTTCCTCTTTCTCTGGTTCCCGCAAGTAAAATTCACTAGCAAAAAAATCAAAGTTATTCAGTCCAATATGTTTAAACTGTTCAAATTGTTCGGGAGAATTAGAGTAATTATGTAATTTAGCGACTCCCGGTTTTCGCTCGATAACCAACCAATATTCAAGAGGTACACCATTCATGATATTCTCATCATTAGTGGTCATGATGAGTTGAATAGATCCTATTTTCGCTTTTTCGATTAAAACTTTGATAATAGCGGAAGAGCGTTGATAATCTAATCCCTCTCCAATATCATCAATGATGATACAACTGGAATCACCAGCCATTAAAAAATAGTTGACTTGAATTAACAAAGATAAAACGCGAAACATTCCTTGTGACATCTCAGGTTGTCCTGTCTCTGATTTTAGATCACTTTCCTGAACATATATAAAAAAAGGTACATTTTCTGGATTTCCAGAAAATGTACCAACAGCATATTGCTTCAAAACCTCGAACGGTGGTGGCTTCGTTCCAACCTTTGATATACTGTATCCGACTTTGTTCATATCAGAAATAATTGTCTGTTGAAATTCAGTTTTAAATTTATTTTGTCCAAGCATAAATATACTGACAACGTAATTGTAGTTTTTAAACTCAGTATTTGCTTCTAATTGGCCTGTTTTTTCTGGTATATTCGCAAATCTATCCTGACCTAATTGTGTGCCAAATTCATAAAATCTAACCGAAATCGCCCATTGATATATTTCTTCTAAAAAAGGATGTTGGATTGTGTCCCTACGCTTGACGGCCGCTAATTCTGTTACAGGAGTTTGAAATGGAATTTCTCCGCCTTTTCCTACGGCTTCCGCAATAATATTACCTTCTCCTGTTTTATCTCGATCAATAAAAACCCGATTGCTGATAATTAATTTTTCTTGCGTTACGTGGCCATTTTCTATATTTAAAATATACTCGATTTTCTTGCCACTATCTTGAACAAAAACTAAACGCCATTCGTTTTTCTTTTGGCTTGTGGATAATTTAGCCCTGTCAGACAGAAGCATAGATATTAGATGTATTAAGCGCACGATTCTCGATTTTCCAGTAGCATTTCTACCAACTATTAAATTAATCTCGCTTAATTGACATCCTTCAATTTCCCATTCATCAGGCTTGTCTTTATTGTAAATATACTCAAAAGTATCTAATCTCATGACTTTACGCTTAATTTCTATACAAACCAAACTTATAGCAGGGTGAGCTATTAAAAGCCCACCCTAAACCTCATACTAACTCAAAACACCAGAAGGAATCCCTAGTATATCCTCAATCTTAGGTAAATCTTCTAGGGGAATTACCCGGCCTTCATCCTCAAAACCAGCGATTTCATTAAAGTTCAAATAGCGGTATAAATCGCCAGCAAAAGGATTAATTTTCTCGGTGACAATTGCCAGGTATTCCTCAACGGTGGGAATGCGTCCCAGTAGCGCACAAACTGCCGCTAATTCGGCGGAACCGAGATAGACTCGCGCATCTTTTCCCATGCGATTATTGAAGTTACGAGTCGAGGTAGAAAATACCGTCGCTCTGTCTTCAACCCGCGCTTGATTACCCATACAAAGGGAACATCCCGGCATCTCAGTACGCGCCCCAGAAGCGGCAAAAATGCCATACATTCCCTCATCGCGCAATTGTTTTTCATCCATGCGGGTGGGGGGACAAATCCACAGTTTAGCCTTAGCAACTCCTGCTCCTTCTAATATCTTAGCAGTGGCGCGATAATGACCGATATTAGTCATACAAGAACCGATGAACACCTCATCAATTTTATCCCCAGCGCATTCCGACATTAACTTGATATTATCGGGGTCATTGGGTGCGGCAACAATTGGTTCTTTAATCTCGTTTAAGTTGACGGTGATAATATCCGCATATTCGGCATCCTTATCCGCCTCCATCAGGACGGGATTAGCTAACCATTGTTCCATTTTTGCTACCCGACGTAGGATAGTTTTGGCATCACTATAACCCCGGGCCGCCATATTTTTTAACAGAGCCACATTAGAGCGTAAATATTCCGCCACTGTCTCGGTACTTAACTTAATCGTACAACCAGCACAGGAACGTTCCGCCGTGGCATCGGTTAACTCAAAAGCCTGTTCTAATTTCAAATCCGGCAGCCCTTCCATCTCCATAATGCGACCGTTAAAAACATTTTTTTTGTTCTGTTTTTCCACGGTTAATTTGCCTTCTTGCATGGCAACGTAGGGAATAGCATTAACAATATCGCGCAGAGTCACACCGGGTTGTAATTCCCCCGTAAAACGCACTAAAACCGATTCTGGCATATCCAAAGGCATTACTCCCAAAGCGGCGGCAAATGCCACTAAACCTGACCCCGCAGGAAAGGAAATTCCCAGGGGAAAACGAGTATGAGAATCGCCTCCAGTCCCCACCGTATCCGGCAATAACATCCGATTTAACCAGGAGTGAATAATGCCATCTCCCGGACGTAAAGCCACCCCACCCCGGGTAGAGAAAAAGTCTGGTAATTGGTGATGAGTTTGAATATCAACCGGTTTCGGATAGGCCGCCGTGTGACAGAAACTCTGCATGACTAAATCAGAGCTAAAACCTAAACAGGCTAACTCTTTTAACTCGTCTCTGGTCATCGGGCCAGTGGTATCCTGAGACCCTACCGTGGTCATAATCGGGTCACAGGAAGTACCCGGCCGCACCCCGGGTAAACCGCAAGCTTTGCCGACCATTTTTTGCGCTAGGGTGTAACCTTTACCCGTGTCACTAGGCATAGTGGGACGAGTAAATAGGGTACTCGCCTCAAGTCCCAAGGCGTGACGGGTTTTATCGGTGAGACTGCGACCGATTAAGAGGGGAATACGACCACCGGCCCGCACTTCATCCAGAATTGTCTCAGGTTTGAGGCTAAAAGTGCTAATAGTTGCGCCCGCTTCGTTGGTGATTTTGCCTTCGTAGGGATAAATTTTAATCACATCCCCCGTGTTCATTTGGCTAACATCGCATTCAATCGGCAAAGCGCCGGAATCCTCGGCAGTATTAAAGAAGATAGGGGCGATTTTACTGCCTAAAATATAGCCACCAGCACGTTTATTAGGCACAAAGGGAATATCATCGCCAATATGCCAGAGAACCGAGTTAATCGCCGATTTTCGGCTGGAACCAGTTCCAACCACATCCCCCACATAGGCGACTGGATGACCTAATTTTTTCAATTCGGCAATGGTTTCTAGGGACCCGGGTTGACGGGTTTCTAACATTACCAAAGCATGGAGGGGAATATCGGGCCGGGTGGTGGCATGGGGAGCGGGAGATAGGTCATCTGTATTGGTTTCCCCCTGGACTTTGAAAACGGTGACGGTAATTTCTTTAGCAAGTTTTGGTTTAGCGATAAACCAAGCGCCATTGGCCCAAGCATCGATAACCTGTTTAGCATAGGGATTGGTGTCGGATAATTCCAAAACCTCGTTAAATGCGTCGAATACCAGCAGGGTTTTACTTAAAGCGCTGGCGGCAGCGGCGGCGATATTAATATTTCTGGATTTCAGCAGTTCAATCAGAGAATGAACGTTATAACCGCCGACCATGGTTCCCAGTAAGCTAACCGCACCCTGGGGGAAGATAACGTTAGATTTTATTTCACCTTTGGCAATTCCTGTTAAAAATCCCGCTTTAACGTAGGCCGCTTCATCAACTCCGGGGGGAACACGGTCACGCAGCAGGGTCAGCAATTCTCCCTTGAGTTCTTCGGGCGGATTTTTGAGCATTTCGCATAATTCCGCCGTTTGTTGAGCGTTGAGGGGAAGGGGAGGGATACCTAATTTCGCTCGGTCGGCAACGTGCTGATGATACGCTTCTAACATAGGTCTATTTTCTCCTAGTCTTCACTTGTGACGGTTTCTTCCTAGGTTACTGGATTTTTGCTGGTCTCAGAATTTCTAGGTTAGCGAGACATGACTTTGCTGCGTGACTTCCATAAAATGAGAAAATAGCGATCGATTGACTATATTAAGGCGTAGATAATGGCTATCACCGATTCTGATCTAGATTTAGCACAATATATCGACCATTCTCTCCTCATCCCCACCGCCACCAGGGAACAATTAGAGGCTTACTGTCAACAGGCTGATCAATATCATTTTCCCAGCGTCTGCGTTTATCCCGCTGCCGTTAAGCAAGCTGTGCAGTTACTCCACGGCAAAAAAACTTTAGTTTCTACCGTGATTGGTTTTCCCGCAGGGGCCACTACCTCCGCAGTTAAACGTTATGAGGCTTTAGAAGCCGTAGATAATGGTGCTAAGGAGTTAGAGGTGGTTATTAATCTCGGTTGGCTAAAAGATGGGAAATCCGAGCAATTATTCCAAGAAATTGCTAGTATTTGTCAGGAAACTGGCCAGACGGTGAAAGCGATTCTGGAAACCTCGCAACTGACGGACACCGAGAAACGTTTAGCGGCGGAGATTTGCATGGATGCAGGAGTGAGTTATCTAAAAACCAGTACCGGCTGGTTTGGAGGAGCAACGGTTAGTGATGTGAAGTTTCTCAGGGAAATTAGCAAAGGCCGGGTAGGAATTAAAGCATCCGGCGGAATTCGCACCCTTGAACAAGCATTCGCTCTTATCCAGGCCGGGGCCACTCGTCTGGGGACTTCCCGCGGTGTCGATTTAGTCCGTCAGCAAAAAGCTGCCTTTGAGGAGTAATACTAAATCCTGTTTAAAAGGTATAGGAAAGTGGGGTGTGGGGTAGTGGGGTGTGGGGAGAATAAATAAAATAATCTCCTGAATCCTGATAGCTAAAATGATGACTGACAACATAGATAAAAATAAGGAGGTTTATTTGCCGATAATTCGCTGTGGTAATCGAGAATTTAGAGATATTCAAGGGATTGTTTTTGATAAGGACGGTACGCTAGAGGATTCGCGGGCTTTCTGGTATGATCGAGCTATAGCCCGGATACAAGCCATTGAATCGCAAATCCCTGGTTTAGAGTCTTTATTAACCAAAACTTTCGGTATTAGAGCAAATAGTCTCAATCCTGCTGGTTTAATGGCAGTGGGCAGCCGCAGAGATAATCATATCGTCGCTGCCGGTTGTATTGCTTCCACTGGCCGGGATTGGTTAACGGCTATGGCGATCGCAAAAGTGGCCTTTCAAGCGGCCGATGAAAAGGTTCCCCCCCGCTTAAATCCCCTCTATCCCCAATGTTTAGAAGTAATTCGTTATCTGCACGCGGCCGGGTTACAATTGGCGATTCTTTCCTCCGATACCACAGCACGAGTTGAGCAATTTGTCAAGGAAAATGACCTATTAAATTATATTAAAATTGTCCGAGGCTGCGATCGAGGTTTAAGTAAACCCGATCCCTTATTATTGCAAGAAACCTGTCAAGCTTTGGGGACTGCCGTGGACAAAACCCTGATGGTAGGCGATACTAGGGCCGATTGGGCAATGGCTAAACAGGCAAAATCAGCAGCTGCGATCGCAATTAGTTGGCAACCGGAAAACCATCAAGATTTACAATTAGCTGATGTGGTCATTAGAGAACTGACTGCCATCTCGGTTATCAGAGGCGAATTTTCAGTTCACTGATTACTGTTTACTGTTCACTGAAAAACCGGCTCTCTTGGATTTGGTGGGTAAAATGTACTCTAAGATACAGTCCTGCTGGCGAGGGAGTGGAAGGAACCACACCAGACACAGAGAACACAAAGATCGATCCTATGTAAGTTAAACTTATCACACAGAACCTAGAAGAGCCAAAAACCCCACACCCCAATTCATAATTCCTTCTATGCTAACAATTGCCTTACCGAAGGGTGCTTTACTAAACGAAAGTATCCAAATATTTCAGAAAATTGGCTTAGATTTTAGTGCCTTTCTTGACTCAAAAAATCGCCAATTACAGATTACCGACCCCAGTAACCAAGCGAAAGCGTTATTAGTAAGAGCCACAGATGTACCAGTTTATGTAGAATACGGTCAGGCACAATTAGGCATCGCCGGTTATGATATTTTATTGGAAAAATCTCCCGATGTGGCTAATTTAATTGACTTAAAATTTGGTTATTGTCGGATGTCGGTAGCTGTCCCTGCTGATAGTCCCTATCAAAGTCCCTTAGATCTTCCCCATCACGGTAAAGTTGCCTCAAAATTTGTCAATTGTGCTAAGAATTATTTTCGTCGTTTAGATATTCCCGTCGAGATTATACCTCTCTATGGTTCCGTAGAATTAGGCCCGATTACGGGGATGTCAGAAGCAATAGTTGACCTAGTTTCCACCGGTCGAACTTTAAGGGAAAATGGTTTAGTAGAAATTGACCAATTATTTGCTAGTAGCGCTCGATTAATCGCCCATCCCCTCAGCTATCGACTAAATCGCAATCAGATCTACAACTGGGTAGAAAAGCTCAGTTTAACGAATCAGTGCCCCCCTTATTAAGCTATCCATTAGTCACATCTTTCTTAACATAAAATTTGACAAAAAAAGAAAAGTGTGCAAGATGGCTCAAGGGGATTCTATAGGGGGACTAATTTGATGAGATAGTTTCCAAGTCTGGCTGATATCATGTAACCTTCGCAGTCCCAACCAAATAGTTTTAACACCTGGTTCACCGTCGCCTTTTCTACCTAAAAAACCCCCAAGAGAAGCAATCATTCTGACTGCTTCCCTAAAGTAGGGCGACTTTTCAGGTGGCGGACTCTTTTTATGAATAGTGGCACACAAAGATTGCCATTCATGTTCTTCCAAAAAACTTTCACAACTCTCCTCTCCGTGTAAGCGTGCTTGATAGGTTAACCAGAGTAATCTTCAAGCTACAATTGAATAGGTACCTAAGGCCATCTCAATTCTCCGACCCGTTTCTAATTGCAGTTTTTCTAATCCACAACCATTTTTTAAAACAAAATGATAGCGTTCTATTAACCAGCGATAACTATGCCAGCGCACACAGGTTATCGCCGATTCAAAGCTACTAATGTCTAGGCTAGTTAAGAGGAGCCAACTGATAGGATTAACCCTGGGATGCGGATTTTCTTCTTCAGCTAAAATTACCTGTAATTTTACCGGTTGACGAGGGGTTGCCCTGGAGTGATGGCTAGGTACTTGTATTTCAAAACTGGCAAATCTAACTGTTAGTTTAGCCTCGTGATTAGGATTGCGTTTCACTTGCACATCTAGGCTACTACAGGCTTTTATTTCTCTGATGGATTGATGTAAATATTTAGTCTCTGGATGCCCTGGCCTTTGCTTGTCGACGATTAACTTGTAGGTGCACTGGTTGTCCTGAGATTGGTAAATCTTTGACTAAATATCGATGATTTTGGTGTAGTTTATCGCTCTCTAACCCACAACGAGGACAGGGTGCTTTTTTATTTTTCGATTCAATTCGGAAGACTATACCGATATTTTCTAGGTGTCGATAGCCTTGAATAGACGTTCCTTTTAGGTTCAAAAATTTGTCAAGTATCATAAGTAAAATACTCTGGTTTTTGGCTATTAGACATCTCCAAAAATTATAACCCAGTCACAGCTTGCTTTGGGTCTATGTACTAACTAAACAGTTCGATGGCTGGAATGTATATCTATCCTTGCTAATTCAATTTTACTGAAAAAATATGAGGCAATTAAAATAATTTTTATTCGGATAGATTCCCTAACTAGAAAGACTTTTAGTCTTGAGATAATATTAGGTCGAGGTCTATTATGTTAAATTTTAACTCAATTGTCTATCTTTTGGTATTAACCTGTTTGTGTCTTAAGTCTTTCCCTGTATAAGTTCCAGCTATTTTTGGGCATAGGCTCTCTCATCGAATTTTATTTTAAGTTAATTATTTGCATAACAGTTACCGAAGAGCCTCAAAATATTCCCAATCTTAGTTATGAAAATTGGTATCTCTCAACAACCTAGCACCATTGTACTATTGCCAAAGCAGGTACACAGAGGCGGAACCTCTCCATCGAGAAGCAATTAAGATTGCTACCCAAGTATTAGGAGACAATCATACCGATGCCCAAACCGTTTATCAGAATTATCTGAGGATGCTGTCTTAACTATGATTGGAATGATTGAATGATGAACTATGACTAGGGAGCTAGTTAAGAGTGGATTAGAGATGAAGATTGATTGAATGAACCAATCATAGTCAATCCAATAATCACATCAATCATAGTTAAGACCGTTGGGAAAATAGGGTTCGCAGGCGCACAGCTTTTCCATTATGAATACAATATCATGTCAAGGGGCTTTTGTCAAGAGAAAATTTTTCTGACCCGGAAGAAATTCAACCTAGATAAAAACTGAGAATCAGAGCCACTAAAAAAGTCATTAACAGGCATAAAATTCCGAAATAAAGGACGATTTTAGGACGGAAAGCTGATAGGAGGAGGATAAAAGCTTTAATATCAATGAGGGAAGCGACCAGTAAAAAAGCTAGGGTGGAACCCACGGACAGATTAGTAATTAAAGAACCTGGAACAAAAGTGCTAAGACTAGCATTAACAGCGAGGGTGAAACCAAAGAACAACTGCACGAGAATTTGAGTAGCGGGAGTATTCCCCCAGGCAATTAATTGACTCTGAGGTAATAATAGCTGGAAGACACTAGCGATCGCACAACCAATAATTAATAATCCCCCTAATTCCAGTGCTTCATCGATAAAGTTATCGAGAAATAACTGCACAGAAATTGGCCAAGCTTGCCTATCTCTAGCTTTATACTCATACACAAGACTGCCGACTCTTTGTAGGGGTTGACTGGCTGCTTCCTCCGGTAAAAAACTACCGGAAAGAACTAAACTCGATTCTAGGGGAATTTCGCTATCGGTGCGGGGTTTTTCCCGATAGAAACTAAACAGAGTTCCGATAACAATTGCCATTAACCAGACCGAAAGCGATCGATAGAAGAAAATACTAGAATAGCTGAAAGTCTGCCAAGTTAGCCAAAGAGTGACGATATTTAGGGTAGGTGCAGCGGTGAGAAAGCTAAACGCCACCCCTGGGGGTACTCCCTCTAATAAGAATCTTCTAGCGACGGGAATCGTGCCGTATTGTCCGACGGGTAGGATTAATCCGATGGCACTGCCAACGATCGCTCCTAAGACTCGATTGCGGGGAAATATCGCCGCTAATCGCTGTTTATTGACGAAAACCAGCAAAAAACTGGAAACGGCTGTCCCCAAAAGTAAAAAGGGAAGGGAGGTCAAGACTAAACTAAGAAAAAAAGTAAGAGCGATAGAAATTTGATTCATGAATAGGGTTCAAGATCGGAAGCTATCCTACAAAATAGCAGATAAGGTAAAAAGTAAGTAGTCGTGCCAAATTAATTTCTTGGTTAGGATAGGCAAAAGGCACTCATGCAAGAGGTAGTTAGGTATGTGTAATTAATTTTGCTTAGGTACTTAAAAATATCGGTTTTAGATGCAACAACTAGGTTATTTTGTTGAAATCAAAAATTAAAAAGAACGTAAAGCGATTAATTGAGCCTCAGCTTTATGAAGGGATTCTAACCATTCTTTTTCGGGATCGCTATCGGCAACTATTCCCGCTCCCACCTGTCCCCAAACGGTGTTTAAATTCCCTTGAGTGGTCATTAATAGGGTACGGATGAGAATATTCAAATCTAAATGACCCCGTAGGTCAATATAGCCACAGGAACCATAGAATAAATTGCGTCGCATCGGTTCCAATTCTTCGATAATTTCTAGACAGCGAACTTTCGGACAACCGGTAATTGTTCCCCCGGGGAAAAGAGCTTTAATTAAATCAATAGCATGATACTTTTTATCTAATTTTCCTCGAACATTACTGACCAAGTGCATAACGTGACTATAACGCTCGATCGTCAGTAATTCATCCACATGAACCGATCCCCATTCACAAACTCTACCTAGATCATTACGTTCTAGGTCCACTAGCATAATATGCTCGGCCCGTTCTTTTTTATTAGTTAATAGTTCCTCAGATAATTGTTGATCGAGTGCCTCGGTTTTACCCCGGGGACGGGTTCCAGCGATCGGTCTAGTGCTGGCTATTCCCCTTTCTAATTTTGCCAATCTTTCGGGAGAACAACTAATCATTTCTCCCCAAGGGGTGCGCCAATAACTGGCAAAAGGAGAAGGGTTAATCTGTTGTAAACTGCGATAAATTTGCCATCCTTTTGCCCTAGTTGTGCTTTGAAATCTTAGGGACAAATTTGCTTGAAAAATGTCGCCTTTTCTGATATAATCTAGAGCTTTTTTAACAGCTTTTTCGTAGTCGAGTTGAGAGGTATAAAAGATTAAGGGAGAGGGATGGGGATCGATCAACTCAAAATCGGGGTTAGTGGTTAAAGATTGCTCGTATTTATCTAAATCTTCGGGTTTAGTGGCAGCTAACCAGAGAATTTGTGCTTGGTGATCGAGAATGGCAAAACCATTCGGTTCATACCAATAAGCTACGGGAAAAGGGAGAGTATCAGTTTTCCTGTCCGGTAATTTTTCTATCTCCCAAGCTAAATCATAACCTAACCACCCCAACCAACCGCCATGGAAGGGAAGATGATCGGGAAGATGATCACATCGGGTTTGGGGGAGTAAGCTGCTTAAAAAGGGCAAAATTTCCCCCAGTGCGGGGGTCCAAAGCTGACGCGGGGAACCAGCACAAAGAGAGTAACGAGAGAGGGAATTACCCGGATAGGGACTTTCTAGTAAAGTAGCGATCGCATCTTGGGAGAATAAGCAGGCAAAAACCTCGGAACCAGTACGCTGATGCAGAGGAAGCGATCGCCAATGCCATGCTAAAGATTTTTGCATCTAAAATTGCGGGCCAAAATAGCTGAGAAATTGGGTATAACTAGGGTTTTGGTGTTAGTTGTGGGGGAGTTGATCTTTCCTATCTGCTAACACCTATTATCTTAGTCCTAAATGTTTGCTGCCTCCTAATTATCCCCGATAATCGAGGTCAATTTCTTTAGAACCGCCGCGCTGTAATTGGCCTAATAATTCCCCTAACTGACTCCAAACCAAACCACCGATAAAGATAGTCATCGGGAGAGAGATAGCGTAGGCAACCCAACCATTGAGAATAAATATATCTAATCCCGAGGCCAGGAAAAGACAGATTCCTACACAAATACCAATAAAAGGAATTTGTAAGGAACTGGATTTTAAAAGATTTTGCTCGTCTGAACCCTTATTTTTATACCAATTGTTAACCACTTGCTTGAGACTAGCTTCAAAAGCAGCCCCGCAGGTAATACCGATAAATAAACCAACAAAAACTAGAAAATAGGGCGGTTGGGGCAGAAAATAATAATCCATAGAAAAAGTGATTAACCGATGATGACCTTAAACACTTTAACGCGAACTGGTTTCTCGCGGAAGGACAGCGGCCACACCCTGGCTGGATAATTCCCGAAAAGCGCTCATGGCCACATCCAAGAGTCGCCGCGGTTGCAATTCTCCTTGAATTAAACCCCAGAGACGTTGTACTTCGGCCGTGTGGAGACGGTCATCTTCCGTCAAAGCTAATAGTAATTGACGACGCAGATAACGACCTTCTTCCGAGAGAAGAAAAGTGATGCCTAATTGCGCGGTGGGCAGTAAATCGAAGTTACTTTCCGATCGAGCCATTGTAATCATGTTTTCTAGGCGTTGCCACTGGAATTTACCGTTTTTGAACAATACATCCAGTAAACGCCGGCGCAGTTGGGGCGATTCCCCGGTCAGGAGACGTTTCGCGACGTAGGGATAGGCCACTTGGACAATTTTGAAGTCAGGATCGAGGGTAAGGGCCACCCCTTCTTGGGTGACGAGGGAACGAATAATCAGGGCGAATTTGGCGGGAATCCGGAAGGGATATTGGTACATCAATTCGGAGAACTCATCGGTAATAGTGCGGAAATTGAAGTCACCGACCCTTTGACCGATGGCATTGCCTAAAACCCGTTCTAGAGCTGGAATAATTGGTTTTATATCCGTTTCTGGGGTTAAAAATCCCAGTTTGACAAAGTTCGCGGCCAGATTTTCGTAGTCTTTGTTAATTAAATCGACGACGCAACTAGCGAGGGTTTCTTTAGTTTCCTCCTCTAACTGATCCATCATGCCAAAATCGATATAGGCCATGCGACCATCAAAAGTGGCGAAAAGATTACCAGGATGGGGATCAGCGTGGAAAAAGCCGTGTTCGAGGAGTTGCTGTAATCCGGAGGTTACGCCGATTTTAACAATACTATTGGGGTCTAATCCTAAAGCTTTGATATTCTCGGTATCGGTGAGTTTATAGCCATCAATCCATTCCAGGGTGAGGACGCGGCGACCACTATAACGCCAGTAGATACTGGGAACTTTAACTTCGGGGTTATTTTGGAAGTTGGTGGCGAATTTTTCAGCGTTGCGACCTTCGTTTTGATAGTCGATTTCCTCAAAGAGTTTGGTGCCGAATTCATCGACAATCAGAGTGAGGTCATGGCCGAGATTGAGGGGTAATAAACGACCGAATTTTTGGGCAGCCCAGCGCATTAGGTATAAATCGAGGCTTAAAAGCGCCCGCAGCCCCGGTCTTTGCACTTTAACGGCTACTTCTTCGCCGGTGGGTAGAATAGCTTTATAAACCTGTCCTAAACTAGCGGCAGCCACAGGGGTGGGGGATATTTCCCGATAGGCTTTTTCTACAGGCATTCCCAATTCTGTCTCGATAAGGGCAAAAGCGATATCGTTATCGAAGGGGGGAAGTTGGTCTTGCAGTTTAACTAATTCGTATAAAAAGTCTTTGCGAACGAGGTCGGGGCGGGTGGAGAGAGCTTGACCGACTTTGATGAAGGTGGGACCCAAACGGGTGAGAATTTCCCTAAGTTCGCTGGCACGCTGGTATTTATTGGCTTCTTCTTGCTTTGTCCATTTGTCCCAGAGGAGACTGAGGAGAAATAATGCTAAAGACCAAATAATCACGAAAGCGCGACCGAACAATTGCCAAGGTTTGTAACGGTATTGTTGAGCGATCACTTCTGCACTGTAAGGAGTGAACTGTGTTTCTTCTCGTTTCCGGTCAGTTTGACTGTCTTGATGCCGACTCACTAGCTAATCTCTATATATCTTACGCCACTTAACATTGTAGCTAAGTTCTTGACATCAGTATACAAAACTACACATTATTTAATAATTGTTATAATTCCCTGAGAAATCATAAGTATTTATTGCTGGACTGCCGGGGAAATTCTCGGCTAGTGGATATCCTCAAGTACCTGATGGATATTTTCAACAAGCTCTTCTATAAAGGTAACGGCATCATTAACCATATTTTCATCGATATTCCAGCGACTGCCAATGCCATAACTCGGGTCTATATCAGCTTCATGGGCGATTTTGTTCCTTCGATCAACAATTGCGCTAAGTTGGCTTTTAATATCTTTAGCTGGTTTATTTAGTTTGCTGGCCACTTCTTTCCACAATTCCTTGGCTGAAATTAGTCTAATGGCGTCCGCTATTTTGTCTGGTTGTTGAAAGCTTTTGTAGCTGAGGTTTTCTCTGATTTCAGCTTCTAGCCAATAATTACCATTCAGTTTGTCAGTGAGAAGATTTTCAATCATTGGTAGTACCTCGGAAATTGAGCGAGATTCTTGATCAAAAAAAGAACCGTAGTTTTGTTGAATTTCGTTCTCTAACTAAGAGCTAATACTAATAGCTATCAATCGTTCTTGTCGTGCGCCATTCAAGGAGACTTGAAAACGAGAAAAGGCAGATTGAGAACTGTTAGGAGTTGGAGAAGATTCTGAACGTTGGCATCGATAAATTTCCAGCATTCCTAGAGTAACCACTTCGTGAATATAATAATCTAAAGCGCTCACAGTCAGGACTAAAGCGGCTCTGAGGATATCCGATACATCTAGGGCTGGAGTAGTCTGAGATTTGAGGGAATTGTGGATAGCGATCAAGTCACGAACGCGGGCAATGCTAAGGCGAAATTGTTCAATTGCTAACTGCATAAATCTCGGAGGTAAGACCGATAACTTTGTCTGCCAATTCAGCAAAAATCTTCTTAAAGTCTTCTTGTTTTTCTTGAGCTTTATCCAATACTTTACCTTGCCATTTAGCCGAGCGCAATTGTTCATCAGTTAATGCAAAAACAGGCCGTTGATGTTCTTGGGATAAAGCAATAAGACTATTAAAATTAGGGATTTTTACTAGAGTACAGCAGTCTGGTACACCATTCTCATGGTACATCGAATCAGGTAACATCATGGCATTTTTTTTTAGGGCTGGAATCATTTTATTGCCAATATTTTTCTCGATTGTGTTAATCCATTTTTGAAAAGCTTGTGTTTCTTTCTTCCGAATAATTCGATAGTTCTGAACAATAGTTCCCAAAAAATGTAGGTTAACTTCGGGGAAGGGATAGTTGGCTGTTTTGAGAATTGGTAAAGCACTAGCTGCTTTGGCCCATTGGTGCCACTTAGGCAAGATTTTAGTTAAAGAATCGATAGCCATAACCGAGAAAAAATCTGGCTTGGTTGGCACAATAAAAAAGTTACTGGTCATCAGTATATTTTGATTGATTGACCCCAAACTGGGACTCATATCGATTAAAACATAGTCAGCTTGGAATTTTTCGGCAGTTTTGTCTAATAAATATGTAATCGCACCAGGGAGATTTTTTAAAGCTTGAATTGACCCACTAAGTTCTTGAGCAATACCTAGGGTAACTTCATATTCAGCTAACCCCACATGACCGGGCAGTAAAAATAAATCATCACGACCATAAATGGGAACACAGTCCACAGCTTCGATTAATCTCGGTTGAGATTCAAAAGCGGGTGCTAAAGCTGTTTTAATATTAGAGTAAGTATTGTAGATAGCCTGTAGTCTTTCTTCTGTATCTTCACTTTCTTTAGCCAAAGCCATACCAGTTAAGTTACATTGAGGATCAGTATCGACAATAATTACTCTTTTGCCCTTGTCAGCAAGCATCCAACCAAGGTTAAAAGTGGTTGTAGTTTTGCTCACTCCACCTTTATGATTAAACAAAGCTATTTTTTGCACCATGGCATTAATTATATTTGAAGATTGTTGTCTTTGGTCATTATTGTAACATCAGTGTGGAGATTTTGCCATGATTTCTAGGCTATAATCAGAGTTTCGGATTCCTCGTTTTAATGCCTAGCAATTAAGGAAAAATTGCGCCATGATTTCCACCCTAACACCCCCAACCGGATATTTAAGCAATTTCATCGGGATTAATGCCCAATTCTCGCAGCTTTTGGGCTAATTTTTCCGCCCGTTGTTGTTCTCTTTCTTTGGCTAATCTTTCCTGTTCTTTGGCTAATCTTTCCTGTTCTTTGGCTAATCTTTCCTGTTGGGCCGACTCTTGAGGGGTGGGAACCAATTCACCCAATTCGGTGAAATAGCGCAATTTATCGGCAAAAATCCCTAAATATAATCCTAGTTGCTTACTCCATAAATAACCGTTTTCATTGGGGGTAATCGGTTGGTATTGTCCCTCGATTAAAGTGAATCCTTGCCATTCTAAAGTATTGGGATCAAACCAAAAATATTCAGGAGTCCGGAAAGTATGTTGATATAGTTCCTTTTTGGCTTTTCTGTCCACATTAGCGGTGGAATCGGAGAGAATTTCGATGATTACATTGGGATATTTACCCCCTTCTCCCCAGACAACCCAACTTTTTCTGGGACGTTTCTCTGTATCTAAAACCACGAAAAAATCTGGTCCACAAAAATCTCGCTGTTTCAGTTGTCTTTCGTTATAATAAATGGTCAAATTGCCCGAGGCATAGTAATCGTTTCTATCTTGCCAGAGCCAATCAAGACAAGATAATAATAAAATAATTTGTTGTAAATGCAGATCACTTTCCACGGGTGGTTCATCACTCCATAAATCGGTGGGAGGACAGACAATATCGGTAGCAATATCTAGGGTTGTCATCGTTTATAAACCCATTGAGTCAATTTGGGGTGATTCTAGCAACAAGGCACAATCAATACAATTATATTATAACTTTTATCGTTTTGCTTGGCGGGAAACTCTCAGCTAAAATTGGGCGTTACTTTCTGTTTTATCACTCAATCCAAGCTTTTGGGGGGTTCTACCCCCCAAACCCCGGAGCGCATTAGGTTAACTGTGAGATGCTTACACGCGATTGTTCATATTTTTGTACCAATTTAAGAGTCCCTGATAATTGCTGATTGTCGGTATTTCTGCAAATATTAGGATGCATTCCTTAATCTTCCGCCCCGAATTACTTAACAATTCGGTGAAGGTGAATCAACGAGAGCCGTTAAGCTTTATTAAGGGGGGTTTGCCCTCAATCTCCTTGCTTGAAGGACTTATAAAAACCAGAAAAAAGCCACTAAAATAACAGTGAGAGTGGCGGCAAAAATGAGAGCGTATTCAATTTTTTGATTGATAATACCAATAACAATGACTAGGGTAATCGCCAGAAGAAACACACCGATATAGACTAGATATTGAGAACCTGAATTAACTAAATTATTATTTAAAGTCGGTGTGGGTGTGGGAGTTTGTAGAATTGTTGATGAGAGACTAATCGTGGAGGTAATGAACATAAATATTTATGACTACCATAGAACTAATTTTATACAGTAAACCAGACTGTCATCTTTGCGAAGGGTTGCTAGAGAAACTAGAAAAAATCCGTCAACCGGAGTGGCAGTTAGAAATTAGGGACATTACCAGTCGAGAGGATTGGTTTAACGCTTATCAGTACGAAATCCCCGTTCTTTGTCAAAAACTGGCCACGGGGGAAAAAAGCCTCCCTCGTCTTTCCCCCCGGGCAAATGCCGAACAATTGGCCCGTCTTTTAGCCAATAATTTAACCTAGGGGCTAATTACCCGGACTAGGACTAGGAGAGGGAGAAGACTGGGCGACTGGTTGCGGTTTGGCTGCGGGTTGAGTTTGATACCATTTAAAGTGTTGGTAGGCCGTGCGCGATATTTGTTGAATCAGAGTCCTAGCGTTACTATCATTGTGGGGACGTTTGACCATCACTGCTCCTAGATAGCGTTTCCCGTTGGGCATATCAATAATCCCCGCATCCGCTAACATTGAGCCAATATCACCGGTTTTATGGGCAATATCGGCGGATTTCTCGATACCTTGGGGCAGCAGGGTGCGAGTGTGCGTTTCTTGCATAATATTCAATAGACGATCGCGGGAACGTAAACTGAGTAATTCCCCTTGATTAACTTTTCCTAAGATTGTCACCAAATCTCTCGGACTTGTGGTATTGGTTCCTTCCAAGTCTGGTAAAGGGTTATTAATTACCGTACTGGTCAAACCCCAAGCTTGAAAACGCTGATTAAGAGCCTTTTTGCCGCCCATCCGCTTAATTAACATATTAGTAGCGGTATTATCGCTAATTACGTTCATTTTAGTGGCGGTTTCTAGGGCAGTATAGGTTTTATTCAATCCTAGATACTGCATATCCCCGGACCCACTGGCCAGGACATCCTTAGTGGCCACAAGGGTTTCATCGAGACGAATTTTTCCCGCATCCACATCCTCAAAAAAGGCCACTAGGACCGGGATTTTAATTGTACTAGCGGCAGCAAAGATAGTATCTCCGCGAAAATTAGCGTAAGCACCGTTATCGAGGTCAATAAATAAAGCTCCCGCCTGTAATTTCGGATATTTGACCGCTAAAGCCTGTAATTTCTGGTTAAGGCTGCTGAGATTTTCGTTTAAAACTAAGGTGGTCGGTTTTGGGGTGACAAGTTTGGGAGTCGGGGAATTAGTAGCGGTGGGTTTTGGGTGTAGGGGTAATTTGCTCGGATCCACCACCGTTAAAACCGTACCAGCGATCGCACCTAAACCGACACCAAGGATAGAGAAGCGAAGAACCTGAAGGAGAAAAGAAGCGATTAGGTTAGGTTTACGCTGTTTTTTTGCCCTTTTAACTGGCACAGGCTTTTTGTTATTGTTTGAGTCGATGGACCTAGGGGACTCAGGACCAGATTGGACTTTAGTAGGACGACGAGTTACTTGACGAGTCACGGTTTTCCTCAAGGGTATCCAGATTTATTATCGGTCGCTAGGAGAATTTTTTTTCTTGCCCTTGAGACTATCAAGACCGAGAAAAAGTTGCGCGATACTTTCAATATGACCGATAATACCCCGCAGCAGGGCTAATTCCTCCACCGTGGGACGGGCCCGATGATAAAATTGCCGGAATTTCTCCATCCTAGCGGCGGCGGTGTGGGGGTAAAGATAGCCAATTTTGAGCAAAAAGCTCTCTAAGTGCTGATAATAGCCTTCTAGAGCCTCAAAAGTGGCATTAGGGAGCATTTCTACCTGGGGTTCGAGCCTATTTTCCGTGGCCATTTGATACAGTTCGTAGGAGCAAACTGCCACCGCTTGGGCGAGATTGAGGGAGGAATATTGAGGATTAGCGGGAATACCGACAAAACGCTGGGCGTGGTTCAGTTCGCTGTTACTTAAACCCCGGTCTTCTGGCCCGAAAATTAGGGCCGATTCCAGGTTAGGGGTGAGTAACCAGGGTAAGGCGGTCCGGGGTGTTTCTAGGGGAGTATTCAGGTGACGGGGTTTCGAGGTGGTGGCAATGATGCGATGACAACCCTGCAAAGCTTCCGCAAGGGTGGCTACCTGTGAACAGTTTTCTAGGACTTCAATCCCGTGTACTGCCATGCGTCGCGCTTCTTCTGCAAGGATATCACAGGCAGGATTGACGATAATTAAGCGACTTAAGCCCATATTCCGCATAATTCTGGCAGTGGAACCCACATTTAAGGCTCCGGCTGGTTCAACTAAAATAATTCTCAGGCGATCGAGTGGGGAACTCGGATTATTTTCATCTACACTCATAGATAAGGCGCAGTTTTTGACTTTTTAATTTTAATCATGGCACGTCAGCCCTCGAAGTCCGATCTTCCCAGTAAAATTTGTCCCGTTTGCGGTTTATCCTTTACTTGGCGCAAAAAGTGGCAAAACTGTTGGCATGAGGTCAAATACTGTTCGGAACGCTGTCGTCGTCGCAAGTCCTCGGTGAATCAGTAAAAAGCCGAGAATTTTAACTATCAGGTAGGCACTCTTGCAAAAGGCAATTTTTAGCTGAGGACTTAGATGGATAATTAATTTTGCCGGGGTACTCTATTAGCTTTTAATTTTACGGCTAATTTAGTAAGCTGATATTTGGCTAAATTAACTTTTTCTTAAGAGAATCTCAATGCACATTGCCTGGTTAGGAAAAAAATCTCCTTTTTGCGGTAACGTTACCTATGGGCGAGAAGTGACTAATTCCCTGCTCGATCGAGATTATCAAGTCAGTTTTCTGCATTTTTCTTCCGAAAAACCCACCGTAAGCGATTGGCCGGACTTTTACGATGAAATCACCCTGCCACGTCTCTATAGTTCCCAAGTCTATACTATTCCCACCCTGAAATCGAGTCGGGTTCTACAGGATAAACTCAGGGCGCTGAAACCCGATCTAGTTCATGCGTCCTTACCCCTGTCTCCCCTCGATTTTCTACTACCAGAAATTTGTGAGTCTTTAGATTTGCCTCTGGTGGCGACTTTTCACCCAGCTTTTGATAGTAAAATTCGCAATCTCATCTCCAGTACCCAATTATTAACCTACCAACTACACGCCCCTTTTTTAGCTAATTACGATAAGGTAATTATTTTTTCCACCTCTCAACGGGATTTTTTAGTTAAATTGGGAGTTCCCGAAGAAAAATTAGCAATTATTCCCAATGGGGTTGATATTAATAAGTATTGTCCAGGACCATCGAATATTAAAGCTCAATATAATGCCGATTGTTTATTTGTTTATCTCGGTCGGATCATGCCGGAGAAAAATGTAGAATCTTTATTGAAAGCTTGGAAAAAAACCAATTTAGGGGGTAGATGCAAACTGCTCATTGTTGGCGATGGTCCGTTGACTCCTTCCCTCAAACCTTTTTATGGAGAAGAAGATGGTATTATCTGGTTAGGTTTTATCGGCGATGAAAATAAACGAATTGAAATTTTGCGCGGGGTTGACGGCTTTATTTTACCCTCATTAGTGGAAGGTTTATCGATTTCCCTCTTGGAAGCGATGGCCTGCGGCGTTGCTTGTCTGGCTACGGATGTGGGGGCCGATGGGGAAGTGTTAAAAGGTGCGGGAATAGTTTTAGATACTAGAGGACTAATTACCCAATTAAAAACTCTCTTGCCTGTATTACGAGATCATCCCGAATTAACCACAATTTTAGGTCAGAAAGCCCGTCAAAGAGTTTTAGACTCTTACACTCTTAGCAAAAATATTGAACGCTTACAGTTAGTTTATCAAGAAGTGTTAGCCCAAAAACATTCTTCTCTTAGATACTTTCACTAAGGAATTTATATGACGATTGCCCGGACAATTTGCTTGGGATTTATGGCGGTAATTTTAGCAGGAACTTCCCTGTTGATGTTGCCTGTTTCTACCACTAGCGGCACTTGGAATGATCCAATTGTTGCCCTCTTTACCTCCACTTCTGCTGTCTGTGTCACGGGTTTAGCAGTGGTAGATACGGGGACTTATTTTTCTTTTTGGGGTCAATTATTTATCGCTTTATTAATTCAAGTGGGTGGACTGGGATATATGACGACTACCACTTTTTTAATGTTATTAATTGGGCGAAAATTTGACCTGAGACAGAAGTTAGCAATTCAAGAATCCTTTGATCGACCTTTCCTACAAGGTAGTCAAAGTTTAATGAAATCAGTGATTGCTACTACTTTAGTTTTTGAGTTAACAGCAACTTTTGTTATGTTAACTATCTTCGCCCAAAAGTATGATTTTAGATATGCAGTGTGGTTATCTTTATTTCATAGTATTAGTGCTTGGAATAATGCGGGTTTTGGCTTATTTAAAGACAACTTGATGTCCTATCATTCTTCAATTATTATTAACTTATCTATCACAGGATTGATCATTTTTGGAGGTATCGGTTATCAGGTAATTATCGAGTTTTACACTTGGTTTATTTACCGCTTTCAATATAAACGAAAAGGCTTTGTTTTTTCCCTTAACTATAAAGTTGCTATCAGCACAACTATATTTTTATTAGTGATAGGAACATTGGCTTTCCTATTTACTGAACAGGGAAATGGTGACACTTTGGCTAATTTATCACTCAAAGATAAATTGCTGGCTGCTTGGTTCCAATCGGTAACATCGAGAACAGCAGGATTTAATACCATTGATATTGGTAAAATTTCCGCAGAAGGTTTATTAATTACCATGGCTTTGATGTTTATAGGAGCCAGTCCTAGCGGTACAGGGGGAGGTATTAAAACCACAACTTTTAGGATTTTATATAACTGTACCCGCTCGGTTTTACGGGGACATGAAGAAGTGACTCTTTATCAAAGACGCATTCCCATGCCGTTAATTTTAAAGTCAATGGCGGTGGTTTTTGGTTCGGTTATAGCGATTATTATCTCCACCCTAGCTATCTCATTTGTGGAGACAGATTTTAAAATGATTCAACTATTTTTTGAGGTAGTTTCTGCCTTTGGAACTGTCGGCTTATCTATGGGAATAACCGCCGCTTTATCACCGATTTCTAAGTTAATTATCGTTTTTATGATGTATCTGGGACGGGTAGGAGTTATACTTTTAATAGCGGCTATTATCGGCGATCCGAAACCAACAGTTATTAATTACCCCGAAGAAAACCTTTTAGTGGGATGATTAATATCAGTTATCAGTTACCGGCACTTATTGACACTAGCATTTTAAATGCCTAACAGTTTCACTTAAAATTATGCAATCAATTAAATTTTTTAGTAGTATGCGTCCCCAAAATCGTCAATTTGCCGTCATCGGATTAGGCAGATTTGGGCGAGCCGTTTGTGAAACCCTACGCAAACAAGGTTATCAAGTGGTAGGGACAGATATTGACGAAGGATTAGTAGCACAAGCGTTATCTGATCGGATAGTAGATAATGCGATCGAGCTTGATTCTACCAAACCTAACGCTCTGCGAGAAGCGGGAATTTTTGAAACCGATACGGTAATTGTCGCTATTGGTAAATACGTGGAAGAAAGTATCATTACTACTCTCAATTGTAAGGAAGCAGGGGTTAATTTTGTCGCCGCTAAAGCCTCCACAGAAATCCATGGAAAATTACTCAAAAAAGTTGGCGCAGATTTAGTAGTTTTTCCCGAATACGATGCCGGTTGTGAGTTAGCGCACCGTTTAACCAGGCCATCAATTTTAGAACGATTTGATCTCGATCCCGAAAATAGTATTGTCGAGTTAAAAGTCCCGGAAGCTTTTCACGGTAAAACCCTAGCAGAGTTAGAAATTCGTAATCGTTATGGGTTAAATATTGTCGCTGTCGGTAATGCGGAAAAATTCAAGATTAACCCCAATCCCCAAGAAAGATTACACAAGGATTTAGCAATGGTGGTGATTGGTTCTAACCGAGATATTCAGCGTTTACCGATTTGACACTCCCCGCTCTAAAGAGACGGGGACTCTTGGTTCACAGAGATTACTTGCTTAGACAGAATTGCTTCTGAAAAAGTAGAGGTATTCTCTCCCCAAGCGTTTATTGGATCGAGCATCGAAGGTTCCGGTATGCCCTACCGTACTTAGTCCCCTTTTAAGGATGTTGATTGCGGCGTTTTCATCCCGATCCAAAACACATCCACACTTGCACTGATGGGTTCTAGTCGATAAAGATTTTTTGACAGTTTCACCACAGTTTGAACAGTTTTGGCTTGTATAATTCGGTGCGACAGCAATCGTTATCTTGCCGAATTTAACCCCAAAATACTCTATCCATTCCCGAAACTGATACCAGGCCGCATCATTTATCGCAGAAACGTTGAATCTCGTAACAAAACTTTACATTTAAGAACATAACAACCCCATAGCGTAGTTTATCTAATAAGCTTTTTCCAAAATCTTCCGCAATATCAATTAATTGCAAAATTAGGTAGGCGATAATACAGCTATAGATTTGTATCCGAATTCCATTTTCATTAGATCGCTGAAACAACGCAAAATCCTTTCAAAATGAGAATTGCTGATTTGCAGGCAGAGGGTATTTCCATTGGCTCTGGCTCCGTCGAATCAAAAATTAAACAAATTGCTCCGAGTCTTAAAATTACTGGTGCAAGTTGGGAATCTGGTAATGTACCGCAAGTTCTTCGTCATCGCTGTGCTTATCTAAATGGTTGCCTTTTTTAACTTTTTTATTGATCTCATTAAGCATTTCTACTTATTGCAAAGGTGAGATGCTCCCCTTATTTAGGGCGTTTGGGGTTAGATTTTGGTTGGTTATTTATCTTTGATAGGCGGAAAAATGCCTTACCAATGGAAGAGAGGCTATCAACTGAAGTTGTGGTGACAGAAAATCAGCGTAAAATTACTGTGATTAGAGCTTGAGTCTTTCCAAAACTTACTGTTTGCGTTACATTTCATTAACGCAAACTACAGGATTAACTTTTAGAATTTTGCTAAACTAGAAATAGGTAGAAAACAAGGAAATATAAAGTTATGACAGTTGCTAATTCATCACTTTCTCAACAATACATACTTGATATTGAACCAGAAGGACGTTTAACTTTACCGCAAGAAATCCAACAAATTCTTAATTTAGAATCTGGAGACAGATTAATTTTAACTATGGAAGATAATGGTACACTACAATTAGTTAGTCTCAAAAACCAAGTTAAAAAATTAAGAGGTTTATTAAAGGATAAATCGCCTGATATAAATTTGGTAGATGAACTTATTCAAGAACGCAGACAGGAGTATTTAAGTGAATAAATCTGTGTTAGATGCTTCTGCCTTTTTAGCGTATCTTAGAGATGAACCAGGAGCAGAAATTGTAGAAAATGCCTTGATTAATGGGTGTTATATCAGTATTATTAATTGGGTAGAGGTATTATCGAAAATTGTTGACTTAGGAGAATCCCCAGAGGAAATTATTAAACGATTGAGAGATGAAGGATTATTACAAAATAGTCTAGAAATTATTGCTTGCAATGAGGAAGATGCTATAACTATAGCTAAATTTCGAGTTTTAACTAAAAGTGCAGGATTATCATTAGGAGATCGTGCTTGTCTTGCTTTAGGTAACCGCTTGAATTTACCTGTGTTAACCGCAGATAAAGTATGGAGTAATTTATCTCTGGGAATTACTATTACTTTAATTCGTTAAAGTTCATCATCATTTGACAAATACTTTTAAAAAACTGAAAATTTGGAACTGTATTCAAACCAGTAATAAGGTGTGTTAGCGACAGCGTAACGCACCTCATATTTGCTCAATAATTTATTTTATTATATTTTTTAAAATCTCCTTCAATAATAATGAATGAATGGGGTTCTTCTCGACTTTGTGTGATAATTTTTGCTTATGTAAAATGAAATGCTTACTGGGCAAGACTTTTAGGACTATTTTGTGAAAGAAACTATCAGTATAGACCTCGTTTCCACACAGAAACCAGAAGAGCCATAATGGTGCGTTACGTTGCGTATTTAATTGATTTGTATATCGCTCTTCTGGGACTTTCGGAAATACCTGACCGAATCTAGATTCTGAAACCCTTGCTTGACAAGCAAACGCTGACTTTTTTTCTAATAAAAACTCAAATTTCGGATTTCTGTTAGTTAGCGATAGCTTGAAGGCCTACCCCATAAGAGAGCTAGAGTTTAGAGACTGTAAGACTTTTGCCAGAGTTCAAGAAGAGCGATATGACTCTTAAACTATATTATTGTCCTTGAGTAAAAAATGCAATTTGTAGCCGTGCAAAGCATATCTACCTTCTAGCTCGCTTGTCCCCCTCTCAGCTGATTCACCGAGAAGTTTATCCAGAAATTCCTGGCTCTTCGGTTTGTGTTATGCAATGGACGGGGGCTATAAGGGATGGAACCTTTATGTAGAAAGGCATTTGGCGATTTTTGTCAATTGTTTTTTATCTAGAGCGAACTAATCAA
>JAADBR010000041.1 GCA_009995705.1 Microcystis aeruginosa W13-11 | reverse complement strand
TAGTTTATCAGTGATCGCCGATAACTTCAAGGTTTTTTTTCTTAGAATATCTTAGCGAACTGTAACGCATAAATATTACAAATTTATCACAATTAAAAGTAAAAAGGTGCGTTAAGTAACGCACCCTACAAGAGCGGCCAGCAATTCTCATTTTAAGGTTTCATGACATTAAAACCCTTGCACCTAGAGGGGTTAAAATTCTTTAACGAATCTCTAGATCGCTGAAACAACGCAAACTCGTTTCAAAATGAGAATTGCTGCTGATCACTGATTATCTGCCTAAAACTTCCAAGACCACTGGGGCAACTCCCGACTGGAAGACACCGATAATCGCTGCCGCACCTCTGGAAAGGTCGATGAGGCGGCCACCGCTAAACGGACCGCGATCATTAATTCTAACCACCACCGAGCGCCCATTACGCAGATTAGTTACCCTAACCCTAGTGCCGAAAGGTAAATAGCGATGAGCGGCAGTTAAACCACCAGAGTTAAAAGTCTCACCACTAGCGGTGCGACGACCGTGGAAACCAGGACCATACCAAGAGGCCATTCCCCGTTTACGGGGGCGACTGCTGGTTTTTGTCCCCTGGGTTGTTTTTGGTTTCTCTGCTGGCGTCACTAAGGCAGGATTGCTGGCCGGGACCGGTTTGACTTGATTGGGTTGTGATTGGGGTTGTATCGTCGAAGGAATGGCCTCTTGGGTCCGGGGTGTAACGCCTGCTGGGACGGTATTTTCTTTGTCCACTAGGGACTCCAAAGTTTTTAGAATTTCGTTAGCATCGTCTTGAACCGAACGTGATAATTTAATATCCGAATCGAATGTTCGACTATTAGAAAAAGCGGGCAGAACGGTTTGAGTAGTTGACTCGATAACAGTTTGACGACCTACGCCAATATCCGTCAAGCTGTTGCTGTGTCCTGCTGTCTGGGAACAAATTATTGAGGCTGTAGTACCCACTATGGTCAGTGCGGTTAGGGCTTGTAATTTGTTGATCAGTTGTTTATTCATAGACTTTCTTATTGTGCGTTAGCAAGTTCCCAATGCAAAGCTGAAGGAATTTGCTAACGTTCCTTTTTGCTTGCAGAGCTAACTTGGTTGCGTTCTGTTCAACCCTATCACGGAAAATTGGTTGGTCATTACGAGAATTTATATCGTTATCGGGCAAGAGAATCAAAAATTTAAATAAAGGGTTGACTTGCGCTAAGAACTAAGTTAAAGTGGGAAGTTTTTAATTTTTTGTCTCCTAGAGGGGGTCAAGGTTAGGAAAACTTGGGGAATTAGTGAAATTTCGAGAGGTAATAACGCTAGTATTGACAAGGCTTTCAAGGATCATCAGCCTCCCTCGATTTCCCTCTATAGCAGCAGATAATAGTTAATAAAACTGTTTTCTTCGCTACAAAAAACCAGATTTTTAATATCAATGTTAAATCGGACTAAGGATCAGAGATTAAAAATTATAATAGGGGCTTGACAAGGAACTAAAAATAAGGTGTTATTAGCCAAACTTAACTATAGAATCAGAAATGCTGATACAGGCTAATACTAAATCCTGTTTAAAAGGGATAGGGAAGTGGGGAAGTGGGGAAGTGGGGAGTATTTTGCTGTGAACAGTGAACTGAAAACCCGCATCTGAATACTGAATACTGGATACTGAAGACCGACTCCTGACCCCACGAAAGGCTTTTTCGACAAACCCTATATATATAGATGGCCGAGGTCCGAACGGGTGTAGGGAAAGAAACCTCTTTCATCTGTGGGGGTGAAAATTTTTTCATCGGGACTGACTCCTAACCCAACGAAAGGCTTTTTCGGCAAACCCCATCTAATTGTGTGTTGGGTTTCCTTAGGTCAATCCAGTTAGAAAATTAATCGCAGTAACGCACCAATTTAATGACAAAGTTGGTGCGTGGGGCGCCGATTGTTAATTTTGTTTTTTCATCAGAATTAGTAATCACCTAACGCATCCTACAAGATTAGGCAATCGCACTTATTTTTCAGGGATAGCGGATAAGATAGCTCGAAGTGCTTTGTTTACATCTTCAGAATTTTTGAAAACCTTAGCGACATCTGGTTCTAAGGTGACAGTTATTTTTATTTCATTTACCTGAGGAGCAAAACGATTGGGATGAGCCTTAGTATAATCAAAATTATATTCAGGAAGTAGATCATCTTGTAAATTTTGTTTGCTTTCAGAATCCTGTGTAATTTTCATAGTCTTGACGTTCCTTTTTGGTTGTTAAACGTGCGCTGATAATGCGAATTATTTGATTTCTTTCAGTAAAACAAACTACTAAAAGGCGATTCTTGTTATCGTGTCCGATGATAATTTCTCGTTTTTCACCGACCAAATGCCACTCATCATCAAAAATGTAGGCTAGAGGATCTTGAAAAACAGCCTTGGCTTCTTCAAAATCGATGCCATGCTTTTTGAAATTAAGTTTCGCCTTGGGGTTATCCCACTCAAATTATAAGTTCATAAACTCAATTTTAGTTCAATCTCCCCCTAAACAGCACCCTCTCAAATTTTGTCGTTGTCATACTCCCAAAATGTCATAGTTAGAATTTAGGGTACGCCCTTCGATAGAATAACGCAGCAGTTTAATGACAAATTTGCTGCGTGGGGTGCGGATTGTTAATTTTGGTTTTTCATCAGAATTAGTAACCACCTAACGCATCCTACAAGATTAGGCGATCGCACTCAACTTAATATCAGCATACTTTCTGTTTCACTATTGTAAAATTTAATAATGATTAAAAAATTATCCCTTAAAATTTCGATAATTTTTGCAGTGGGACTATTACCAATACGAAGATAAATAAATTTTGGTGGATGACCATATAATAGACTGCGCTGATGAAAATCGGCATCTTTAGAGACAATTACAAAATCGTTGAATTTGGCAAATTCCCAGATAAGTGCATCATCAGTATTGATCAGTCCTAAAGTCTTGACGTGCTGAGAATCAGAATATAAATCAATTATTTTGTCAATAATCCGATCTGACAAATTTTCATCTAATAACAGTTTCATAAAGAGGTGATAAATAATTTTTTCTCTCGATCAGCAGCAAAAGCCAAACAAGCCTTGATATCCTCGGAAGTTAATTCTGAAAAATCCTCAAGAATTTCTGCTTCTGTCATTCCTGCTGCTAAATATTCTAGAATATCGTACACAGTTATACGCATTCCTCGAATGCAGGGTTTTCCACTTCGTTTTCCAGGTTCAATGGTAATAATGTTTTGGTAACTCATAATGCTTTAACTATTTTTACCTTCCCAATTATATCTTATTCGATGACAGAGATCGCACTCCACCCCACCGACAAGAACGATCACCCTTCAACTTCGTACCACTCTTAGGGTGTGAAGTGCGAAAGCGTAACGCACCAATTTAATAATAAATTTGGTGCGTGGGGTGCGGATTATTGATTTTGGTTTTTGATCAGAATTAGTAGCCGCAAACACGCACCCTACATTAGCTTGTAGGGTGCGTTAGCGCAAGCGTAACGCACCCATTTAATGACTCACCCTACAAGATTAGCAGATTAGCGATCGCGCTGATTTAAACCTCTCTCTTTAACTTCTTTAAGGGTTTTATTAACAGCATATTTTTGATTGATACTATTAATCAATTCAGTTTGACTATGTTTTTGAGCAACTCCCCATAAATCAGCAATTAAGTCAAAACTTCCGTCGGTATTACGAATCCAACCTAGATCATAATCTCCCTCTAGCACAGCAACAATATCTGCTCTAACTCTTTGACCATTAGAACCACCACGAACATCTGCTTCACGTTTAACTATTATTCCTAAATCCTGCAAAGATTTTACTAAAATTTCAGGATCAGTTATTTTAGTTCTTAAAGTAGAAAAATGACCGCCGCCACCTCTTTTGTTCTGAATATCCTGCTCTCTTTTGTTCTGACTATCTTGATCAGGATTTCTCAACTCTCTGAAATTATTACGCCCAAGAAGTTCTCGAAACTCTTCTTTAATGTCAGAATCTAGATCCTTTCTAGCTAATATGGTTTTGATAATTGCTCCTATTTCCGAGTCAATTTTTATTCTAATTAATCCCCTCAAAAGTTCAATAATTTCCCTTTCACCCTTATTAGCTAGTTGTTGAATAATGGGTAAAGTTTGCGGATTATCTCGCCAATGGGTTACTAAAGCTTCAATTGCTTCTGATTCACCCTTATTAGCTAGTTGTTGAATAATGGGTAAAGTTTGCGGATTATCTCGCCAATGGGTTACTAAAGCTTCAATTGCTTCTGATTTACCCTTATTAGCTTGTTGTTGAATAATGGGTAAAGTTTGCGGATTATCTCGCCAATAATTGGCTAAAGCTTGACCTGCTGTACCTGCCGCTGATTCACCTTGTCTAGCAACTTCCTGTAGATAAACTAACGCCTCAGAATGAATTTTAGCAATTCTAGATAATTGATTAACAGCTTCCCTTGCGCCACTCCAGTAATGTTGCTCAATTGCTATGGATTGAAGAACACTCCATCCTGTCGGATCATCTTGCCAGATGTTTCCAATTTTAGCAACTGGTTTTTCCTTAAAATCAGTATCAGCATAACTATAAGACAATTTAGTTAAGGATTGAAGACTATTTAACAATCGCTGACTTAGTTCAATATAAATAGACTGATTTCGCAATTCTCCATAACAATCTGCTGCCAAAAAAAGATAAGAAAATTCATGATCTTTTTCCTCTATATCAATGAGATAATTAATTAATTCTTCAGCAATTTCTTTAGGAAATTCTGCACTTAGCATCCCCATTAATAAACATAAAACTTCTTTCCAAACAGGATCTGAATAATGTTCTCCAAATACTTTGGTTTTCAAATCCTCAAGAGGAATTCCGTCTGGTAATCCTCGGTTTTTAAATTTTTCATAAAACTCGCAAGCACAGAAGTATTCTAAAAAAGTTCGATGAACAAAAGCGAAAGCATTGCCACCTAAAGAACAAAGAATAAAATTACGATAGCGGAGTTGTTTGATAATTAAATCAGTCAGATCACTAGCGTCTCGTTTGTTAATTCCTGTTCCTTGAAGATATTGAGTCAAAATATTTTCTAATTCTTCCTTATAGATTAAATTAGCAGCTAACCCTTTTTCCCCTGCTTGTATGGCACTTGCGACTAAACGCAGAATGTCCCTTTTATCTCGTAGATCAATATTGTAAAGATATTTTTTCAGTTCAGGATCAATTAATCCTTCCTTGGTTTCAAAATCCCATTGATGTAATAACACTTCTGACGCTTTTTCATAAAGTTTTGAGCGGTCTCTTGGTAATTCTTGAGTTCGATTCAGAATAGCCATCATCGTTAATAATAAAGGATTTCCTGCTAATTCTCGAATCGCTTTTGACTCCTTAATTGCCTTTTGTAAACGTTCTTGTTTTTGGGGTTTATCATCTCGATTTTCAAAAGCTAAATCATGCCAACGTTGGATAAAATCTTCAATCTGATCTTTATCTAAATCTTGGATCATAAAATGTTCAAAACCAGCATGATTTAATTCTTCTGCTTTATATCCTAACCAGCGAGAAGTGACAATAATCTGCACTTGAGGATATTCAATACTAAAACGCTTGATATCCGTGACAATTTCTTCTCTTAATTGGGGATTAAAAACTTCATCTAAGCCATCAAAAAGCACAAGAACTTGACCCTTGTTAAGCTTATCATCTAAAGCAAGTTGATTGAGATGACAAATCAGATTACCTTGATGGAAAAATTCTAGAATATTCTGACATTTTTTTTCATCCTTATCTCTGGCATAAATACGCAATTCTATCAAAAGAGGAAGGGGAAGCAAAACACGCTGACTGAGTTTTTTTTCAGCCCAATTTAAAGCTAAATACTGCAATAAACTCGATTTTCCCGCCCCTGGATCACCTAAAATTACGGTTCTTCGGTATTCAGAAGAATTGACGATATTCAAAACAGGGTCTAATTTTTCATTGACATATTCTCGCCGTTTTCGTTCTAGTTCTGCTTGTATTTGTTCTAACTCCGCTTGAGTAATTTCTCCCCTATCTACAAGTTCCTGCAGCACTTCTTTAGGTAATTCATAAAGTTGAGGAATAAACTGTTTGCATCGTCTCACATTTTGCGGCACAAACATTCGCCAGAGTTTGATTTGCTCATAAGTCGTTGTGTCTAAACATTCTAATTTAAGATGACCATATTCCTTTTTTAATCCTTCCCCATAGTTATCTAAATTGTAATCTGTTTTAACTCCTGCTATTTCTTGAATATTTTGGCTATCTCTATCCTGTAACTTAACTAAAAAAACGGCTCTTAGCTTTTCAGAATTTTCAATAATTTCCTGAGTTTTTCTCAAATAAAATTTACCGAGTTTTTCCCAGTTAAATTCAGCAGGTAACGGGGGTAAATTAAGTCTTTGCCAAGATTGAGCTAACGTAAAAGTATCAAGAACTTGACAATCAATATCAAAAGCATCCCCTAAAATAGGTTTAACTTGGTCATCTTTAATAAAAGTCTTGAGAGGTTTTTCAAAGTTTTTAATTTGATCATCCTCCAGATTCGCCATTTCTAACTGTTGCTGAAAGAGTTCTAAAAACTCCTTCATTGCTTTTCCATAAGCTTCTTTTTGAATATCTTTTTCGGGTAAGTGTAACACTTTACCTAGACTATTTTTAAAAAATTCCTTTCCGTAATCTTTTGCACCCTCTATGGCCAACTCTTGCATTACTGAACGAACCAGCGAACCTGCAGCTTGAGTAACCCCCCAGACAATTAACCAGTCAATCATGGCGATAAACTTAAGATCCTGGCCAATCAGTGTTGGACGGGTGTAATTTCAGCTATTCAGTCATTATGAGGGTTATGACATTTTTGGTGGGGGTGCTAAAATCTGCTTCTAGCATCAAAATGAGAATTGCTGCTATCTAAGCTTACCAACTTTAATCATTTTTCGCCCATCATTCCGACAGATGAAGAGAACGATTTAAAATATCCTCAATACCGTAGGGACAAACGGGGGGAAACTCTAATCCCGTCTCTCTAAAGGCATCGGAACAAGCAACAGCATAGAGTTTAAATAGGCTTTCATCGGTTAAATATCGCCTTAAACTGGGGATATCGTCCAAATAAAGCCTAATATTAGCTCTTTCTTGTTGAATAGTCCCCAGCCAACTGTGCGATCGCCGTTGAGGTTGATAGTCCCACTTTAATAAATGATGCAAAATTAATCTGAGACTAGCGAGTAAGCGATCGCGCTCCCGTTTCGACAAATCCCGCACCTCTTCGACTAAATTCTCAATATCTAACTCGGAAAACCGACCAGAGGCTAATAAATCGGACATTTGTTCGGCCCAAAGTCCAAAGTCTTGCTCATAGGATGCCGTCATCGATTTATCTCCTTCTAAGCTCAATTATAGCGTTTCTGATTCACAAGAGGTACATTCCCGATCCTGAACAGCTTAATCAGCAAAGGTTTAAGTGTGCCGCACAGATGCGAGAACCGCTATAACATTATATTGAACCTCTTGCATAATTAATTTTTGATGGTTCAAAAACGGCAAGACCAAGGATTAAATTACCCAAAATCTGTAAATTATTATTCATTGATAGCCGAGAAACTGGTGTTTTTTCAACGATCGCCGACCAATTAACGGGTTTTGCGTCTTCGGATGACATTATTATTAGAATAACGAGAAGGTTTTGGCCGGGGTTCTTTTCCCCCTCCCAATTCGCGACTAACTTGCTGAAAAATATCCCGTCGCAGCACAGGATATTCCCCTATCCACTGGTCGAGTTGGGGAAGATGGACATCAGAAAGCTGATTGATATCCCCTAAATCGGGATCTCGAGACATTAACAAAGCTTCGGCCACCATCCCGGGACGGATCGATTTATGGATGCGTTTGAGGGGAGCGCGAACGATCGCCGAAAAGCCAGTTTGATCACCGATTTCTAGATTAATACAACGTTGGCGATTTTCGATAATCTCTAATTCCCCGCGTTTATTGACCCTTTCTTCTTCCCCGATTAATTCCTCGGTGACAAAAGCATCGAAAACGCGACCGCGCCAAAACCCTCCGTAGGGAAGACGACGATAGGTATTATTGCGAACACTGGCCCAATAAACCGGACCCCAGAGCCAATATAAACCAGCGATAATGTCGAAAATCAGTTTAATTGTTAAACCACCGGGGCCGAATAAATTACCGATTAACCAAGCTGCGGTGAGAGCGATGATAGAAATGAATAAACGGCGCAGAAAATCAGACCATTTACCCCAATGGTGAGCGTACTGGGGACCTGTGGCGATAATTGGGACAATTTGCTCGATCGATTGACGGGTAAGGGGAACCAACATTATCAGTTATCGATTATCAGTTATCAGTTATAGTGTGCCTAATTGACTCGTGAACGGGTAGGCTCGAGAAGAGGACGTTTACCTTTCCTTTAGGTGCGCTACATCAGTTATGACAGCGTTTCTCATAACTAGATGAAGTGTAACCTAATTTGGTATCGACTACCGACTTCCCAAAAGGAAAATTTTGTACCTCATCACTAAGATAAATGCTATAGTTTTGGGTAATTGTCTATCTGTTGGTCGCCATTCATCCCATCGCTAAAAGCTCAGGACTTCTGGCGAAATTTCAGTTAAAAGTTAAATCCCTCAAGAAGTTCAATGAAACAATCTATAATAAAATCAATGCTGTTTTGTTCCCAAAGACTGCCACCATGACTTCTTCTCCAGTTAAATCCTTAACTTCTCAGACTGTAACCACTCAATATTTACCCCCGTTAGAAAATGGGGATCGCTTAATTCGTCCCGAATTCGAGCGCCGTTATCAAGCTATGCCAGGATTAAAAAAAGCCGAACTTATCGAAGGAGTTGTGTATATGGCATCCCCATTAAGGTTTAAATTTCATGCTGAACCCCACGGCAATCTTGTTGGTTGGCTATGGACATACAAAGTTGCTACCCCCCAAGTACAAATGGGTATTGAGCCAACAGTTCGCTTGGATATCGACAACGAATTACAGCCAGATGGGGTGTTATTAATCAGTCAAGAAAGCGGGGGAAAATCAACCCTAAGTGTAGAGGGATACCTAGAAGGATCGCCGGAATTAGTGGTAGAAATTGCCGCTAGTAGTGCCGCCATAGATTTAGGTGATAAAAAACGTGCTTATCGACGCAGTGGCATTCAAGAGTACCTTGTTTGGCAGGTATTTGACCAAAAAATTGATTGGTTTAGTTTAGAAAATGGCGATTATATTTCTTTGTTACCCAACCAAGAAGGAGTGATTTGTTCTCTAGTATTTCCGGGTTTGTGGTTAGATATTTCAGCCATGCTCAACGGCAATATGTCACGGGTGTTAGACATCTTAAAAGCTGGAATTAACTCGGTAGAACATCAAGAATTTATCCAAAAGTTAACCGCAGCGCAGTCAGAGGAAGCCAAATGAAACCTCCAGCTATTCTCATTTTAGGAGAAACCAGTATTCCCGTGGCTCGTCAAGTGCAAATGGCCCTACCGGAAGCAGTGGTTTATGGGTTAATAAATCGTACCCAGTCGGCTGATTTTACCTATACTAATTTTGGGGAAACGGTGCGAGAATTTTTCCAGACGGGAACGCCAATTATTGGCATTTGTGCGGCGGGTATTTTAATTCGCACTGTAGCACCTTTATTAACTAATAAATGGCAAGAACCGCCTGTATTAGCAATCGCAGAAGATGGCAGCGCCGTAGTGCCTTTGTTAGGGGGTTTACAAGGGGTTAATGATCTCGCTCGTCAAATTGCCTCGGTTTGGCAAATTTCCCCCGCAATTACCACCACTGGTGATATTAGATTTAAAACTACTTTATTATCGCCACCCCCGGGTTATCAGTTAGTTAATCCCGATGATGCTAAGAAGTTTTTGTCCGATTTATTGGCGGGTGAAAAAGTAAAATTAATCGGTGAAGCGGACTGGTTAAAAAATAGTAATTTACCAATTTCATCAGCAGCAAAATTGAGCATTGAGATTATCGATAAAAATAACTTAAACTTGGCAAAACCTAGTAGTAACTGTTTAGTTTATCTCTGTGAGGAAAGCCAGCAAATTAAGGAAAAATCTAGTTTTTACCTGGGGGATTTGGATCAAGAAAGTCAAGGTAAATTAGCCATAGTCGGAACTGGACCGGGTGCGCTAAATTGGATGTCGCCGGAAGTTCGAGAAGTGTTGGAAAAAGCCACGGATTGGGTGGGTTATAAAACCTATTTGGATTTGGTAGAATTCCTGAGAAAACCAAAAATTGTCCGCCATGAATCGGATAATCGGGTGGAACTCGATCGCGCAGAAATAGCCCTAGATTTAGCGGCTAAGGGGCGGTCAGTTGTCTTAGTTTCTTCTGGAGATCCGGGAATTTATGCCATGGCTGCGGCCGTATTTGAGGTATTAGAAAAAAAAGCCAAACAGGAATGGCAGCAGGTGGCCATTCAGGTCTGTCCGGGGATTTCGGCCATGCAAGCGGCGGCTGCTAGGGTTGGCGCACCTTTGGGCCATGATTTTTGTGCGATTTCCCTATCAGATATTCTCAAATCTTGGCAGGTGATTTCTCAGCGCATTGAGTTAGCGGCCCGTGCTGATTTAGCGATCGCATTTTATAATCCTGTGTCTCAAGAGCGCACTTGGCAATTGGAGAAGGCAAAAGAGATTTTATTACAATGGCGATCGCCGCAAACTCCCGTGGTACTAGCGCGTAATTTAGGGCGAAAAGGGGAAACAGTGACGGTGAAATTCCTAGAGGATATGACTATTAAAGATGCGGATATGCGGACTATAATTTTGGTCGGATCGAGTAAAACTCGCCTCATTGGGCAAGGTAAAACAAAACAATGGGTTTATACTCCACGTCACTATTAAAAGGATTAATGGTACCAAAAAACGCCCCGGCTACGATCGAATTATCTTAATCTGTAAGGTAAGTTGCCAAAAAGGAGACAATTGTGCGACGGGGAAGACATAAAATTTTTATCGGGATGGCTCCTGGAGTCGGGAAAACCTACAAGATGCTGGAGGAGGGATATAGCCTCAGAAAGCAGGGAACCGACGTGGTGATTGGACTGCTTGAAACCCACGGCAGGAAAGAGACCGCCGAAAAAGCCGGGGGATTGGAAATCGTACCAAGAAAAATCCTAGAGAAAGAGGGATTCACTCTCTCGGAAATGGATACGGAAGCGATTATCGCCCGCTCACCACAGCTGTGTCTGATTGATGAATTGGCCCACACGAATGTACCCGGTTCGGAGCGAGAGAAACGCTTTCAGGACGTAGAGATAATTTTATCCCGGGGAATCGATGTTTACTCGACCGTGAATATCCAGCATATCGAGAGTTTAAACGATCTGGTTGCTAGGATCACTGGGGTGGTGGTGCGGGAGAGAATACCCGATCGAGTTTTGGAGGAAGCCGATGAAGTGATCGTGGTAGATGTTACTCCCGAAACCCTAGAGGAAAGATTATTAGCGGGAAAAATCTACGCTCCTGAAAAGATCCAACCATCTTTAAATAATTTCTTTCAACGGCGTAATTTAATCGCCCTACGGGAACTCGCCCTGCGCGAAGTGGCCGATACAGTAGAAGAAGAAGCGAGTAATTCGACATTTATCGGTCAATCCTGTCCCGTTCACGAACGGGTATTAGTCTGTGTTTCCACCTATCCCAACTCTTTACGATTATTACGGCGGGGAGCGCGGATAGCGGGGTATATGAACGCGGAATTTTTTGTGATTTTCGTCGATAACCCCGATCGCTTTCTCACCAGAGAGGAGGCTTTACATATCGAAACCTGCGAACGTTTATGTGGGGAATTCGAGGGCAAATTCTTACGGATTAAAAGCTATCAGGTGGCCGAAGCGATCGCCGAAGTGGCCGAGCAGGAACGAATCACCCAGATTGTAATCGGAGAGAGCCGTCAGTCGCGCTGGAAGCATTTCATCAAAGGTTCTTTCACCCAAAAACTCATGCGCCTGATCTGGCAGAAAAATATCGATCTTCACATCATCGCCACCGATCCGAAAGTACCAGTTAAAGACGCGCGAGGCAAGGGGGTGAAAAGATAACCACCGCTCCGCTATTTACCAGCGAAGTGCTGAAAGAATTTTCCTTCTACTAGCAACAGGTTTCAAGATTTTAAGTCCCACTACTTATGAGCTGTTGACTATCTAAATTATTGGTTAAGACTGTCTATGATCGGGGAGAAGGAGGCTGGGTCGAAAAAGTCGGATCATTTGTACTAAAATTTTCAGGACGGGGTTTTAATATAGTACAGTTTATCTATAGGAGGATTTCGGCAAAACATGAAAATTATCGCCTACACCTATACTAACCCCCTGATCGATAGTCCCCCCGATGCTTCGATTTGGGACTATTTTCCCGAACAAGTGTATCAGGATTTTGGCGATCGCTCACAGCGGCGGCAACTACTCCGCGATTGTCAAGGGACTCCCCCCCGACTGTTGATCCTGCGTCGCCTAGCAGAATTGGGAGACAATGGCACGGAAGTTAGCAAAGTTTTACAATCCTTAGAAGCCCTCGACATAGATATAATTGCCCTAGAAGACCCAGATTATAAGCTGAATTTTGCCAAAATTCTGCAAGAAATATCAAAAAACGAACTAAGTAATCGTTTAAAAGCAGGTCATGCTCACAATCGTCTGCAAGCTTTGCCTCCCCCCGGAAAAGCACCCTACGGTTATCGTCGTGGCAAGGATCGTTATATACTCGATCGCAGTACCGCACCAGTGGTCAAAGACTTTTTTGATCGCTTTTTGATTTCCGCTTCCCTGCGTTCCACGGTGCGCTATCTAGAAAAACGCTACGGCAAAAAGATATCCGTAGCTACTGCCCATAAATGGCTGACCAATCCCGTTTATCGCGGCGATTTGTGCTATCTCGGTCAAGATATTATCCCTGATACCCACACCCCGATTATCTCCCGGGAAGAAGCAGCCCAGATTGATCGCATCCTGAGAAATAATCGCAAATTACCCCCCCGCAGCGCCAGCGCCCCGCGTTCCTTAGCGGGTTTAGTCGTCTGTAGTCAATGTCAATCGGGGATGACGATTACCAAAGTGACAGCGCGAGGAAAAGGCACAGAATACCTCTATTTGCGACCTTTGCAATGTCCCCAGACAAAAAAATGTTCGGCGATCGCTTATGAAAAAATTCTTCATAGCACAATCGAGCGCATTTGTCAAGATCTACCACCGACGATCGCTCAGATATCTTTACCGGATTTAGAAACGATTAAACGGGGAATGAGCGAGGAAATAGGTCAAAAAAACGATATTTTGTGCCAATTGCCCTCCCTAGAAGCGGCGGGAATTTTAGATCAAGAAACGGCTAATCTACGGGCCTATAAACTGAAAAACGAGATCGCACAGATTCAAGGACGTTTAGACCAATTACCCCCCGATAACCTGACTATTATCGCTCGTGCCGTTGCTTTTCCGCAATTTTGGCGAGATTTATCGGAAATAGAGCGCCGTTTTTATTTTCGTGAGTTTATCCGTCGCATCGAAATCGAGAGAGAAACGGCTAATAATTGGCATTTACGTTTAATCTTCGTTTTTTAACAATCTTGGACAATCTTAAAGTTAGCTAAAAATTGCGGCATTTTTGAGGGATCAATGCTAAGAAAAAGGCAAATAGCGATCAATCTCAACTATGAGCAATAACAAAAAATTAACTAGGTATAAAAAAGGGCGAAAATCCTCCCAAACAAAACCCCATCTTTACGATTATCACTATAACCAACCCGGGACAATGCCAGGGTTAATCACCATCGACGAAAATGCCGTTGCTACGGAGATATTTTTAATTAATTATAACTCCCAACAAGCCACTAGAGTTAATAATCTCTTACCCCAAGACTGTCTTAAATACTTATCCAATGATTCCATCTCTTGGATTGATATCGTCGGTTTGGGTAATGAAGATAAACTGCAAGAGTTGGCAGAAATTTTTCATTTACATCCCTTAACCCTTGAGGATATAGTCAGTATTCCCCAAAGACCAAAAGTGGAAGAATACGAGAATTATATTTTAATTATAGTGCCAATGGCTATCCTGATCGATCATCAAGTTTTTTTGCTAGAACAAATCAGTTTAATAGTCGGGAATAATTATATTTTAACCGTGCAGGAAGAAGGACAATACGATTCTTTAGAGGGAGTTAGGGAAAGAATCCGTTTAAATAAAGGTTCTATCCGGCAGCAAAAATCGGGTTATTTAGCCTACTCGATTTGGGATGCTATTATTGACGGTTATTTTCCTGTTTTAGAGTCCTACGGAGAAAGAATCGAGGAGTTAGAAAACGAAATTTTAGCTAGTCCCACAGAACAGACTTTATCGCAAATTTACCAACTACGTCAGGAATTACTCTCCCTGCGACGAGCAATTTGGCCGCAAAGAGACACTCTCAATGCTCTTTTGCGCGATGAGTATATTCTTATCGATACAACAATTAAACCCTATCTACGGGACTGTTATGACCATGTGGTACAAATCCTTGATGTTATCGAAAATTACCGAGAATTTGCCAATGGTTTAATGGATTTTTACCTGTCTTCTGTGAGTAATAAAATGAACGAGATTATGAAAACTTTAACCGTAATCTCGACGATTTTTATCCCTCTCACCTTCATTGCTGGTATTTATGGCATGAACTTTAATCCTGATAAATCTCCCTATAATATGCCCGAATTAGAATGGTATTGGGGCTATGTGTTCGTCTGGGTGTTGATGCTAACGGTTGCTTTCAGTTTAATCATTTTCTTTTGGCGACGCGGCTGGTTTAAAAACCTATCGATAGGGAAGAAAAGATAAACCATTAAGCAAATTAGGCGGATTCTATGGCATTGCCGGCATCTAGCAAGAGAAAATGGCTATTGCAGAGAAATCAATAATTTGGTGTCTGGGGTATTTTTTAACACTTTCAGTTGATGGCTTCTAATTTTGTCCAACCAACTATACTGCTGGCGCGGGAGGCGAAGTTTCCTTCTAGTCGTCTAGGGGGCAGCGCCATGACTAGGTAAACGGGTTAATTTACCGAAGAAAGGTCGAAGTAATGCCCAAGCAATGCCGATAATTGCGCCAAGTCAAGAAATAAAAAATTCTCCCTATCGTCTTTCACTTCGCCCAGCTTCGATAATTAATTCGCATATTAGAACTCCTGCAAACTAATTATATGTGATAATTATGGGCTGACTATTTTTTGAGGAAAATTAGTTAATTGGTACATTTGTCATGAATGAAAACCTGAAGTTTTACTTTTAAGTCAAAATTCTTGAGATATGCTTTAATTTGGTTATCAAAACCTCTTTATTTAAGCGGCACAAACTATCTCAATTATAAAAATTGAGAATAATTATGGCTCTTCTGAGTTTGGTATGCTTCTCGGCGGTTTATCAGGAGATTAAGGGATTGAAACACCTTCCAGATAAGTCTTTTGTGTTTTTTTCCAAATCTAAATTGAATTAATCCTTTGCCGGATAGGGTTTCCAGCTAATCAGATGAACCTTTCAGCTTCTACAAACAGTTCACTGACGACCTGGAATTTAAGGTCCGGCCCCTCGGTTTTCTCTTGAATCGATTCCTGCAGCGATCGAATACTTGCGAAGCTAAGACAGAATCAGTTTAACATTCGATCGAACTTTGCTGCCGATCCCTGACCAATGACAGGGTAAGAACGGGGGTCTTCCCCCGACATTTGAGATAAAATCGATCTAGTTAAAAATTTAATTCCGAAACTATGTTCGACGCACTGGCCGACCGCTTAGAAGACGCATGGAAAAAATTACGAGGTCAAGATAAAATCTCCTCGGCCAATATACAAGAAACCCTCAAAGAAGTCCGGCGGGCTTTATTAGAAGCAGATGTTAACCTACAGGTAGTCAAGGGATTTATTGCTGAGGTCGAAAAACAAGCCCTCGGCGCTGAAGTTATTTCCGGAGTCAATCCCGGGCAGCAATTTATCAAAATTGTCTATGATGAATTGGTCAAAATTATGGGGGAAAGTAACGTTCCCCTAGCTCAGGCCGATAAACCCCCCACCGTAATTTTAATGGCCGGGTTGCAAGGGACAGGAAAAACCACCGCCACCGCCAAATTAGCCCTATATCTCCGCAAACAGTCCAAAAGCTGCCTGATGGTGGCTACCGATGTTTACCGTCCGGCGGCCATTGACCAACTAATCACCCTCGGTAAACAGATAAATGTTCCCGTCTTCGAGATGGGTTCTCAGGCTAATCCCGTCGATATCGCCCGTCAAGGTGTGGAAAAAGCCAAAGAATTAGGCGTAGATACGGTTATCATCGACACCGCCGGTCGTTTGCAGATAGATATCCAGATGATGGGCGAACTAGCACAAATCAAGAAAATTGTCAACCCCGACGACACTTTATTAGTGCTGGATGCGATGACCGGTCAGGAAGCGGCCAATCTCACCCACACTTTTCACCAACAAATCGGCATCACGGGGGCAATTCTCACCAAACTCGATGGCGATACTCGCGGTGGGGCAGCCCTATCAGTGCGGCAAATATCGGGACAACCGATTAAATTTGTTGGGGTTGGGGAAAAAGTCGAGGCTTTAGAGCCATTTTATCCCGATCGCCTCGCCAGTCGCATCCTCAATATGGGTGATGTCCTGACGCTAGTGGAAAAAGCTCAGGAACAGTTAGACCTAGAAGATGCGGCCAAAATGCAGGCCAAGATTTTAGAGGCTAAGTTTGATTTTAATGACTTCCTCAAACAGATGCGGCTGTTAAAAAATATGGGTTCCCTAGGGGGAGTCTTGAAGTTAATACCTGGTCTGGGCAAACTGAGCGGGACAGACATCGAAAAGGGCGAAAAAGAGTTAAAACGCACGGAAGCGATGATTAATTCCATGACCACGGAGGAACGCGCTAACCCCGATTTATTGGCTAAGTCTCCTAATCGTCGTCGTCGCATTGCCAAGGGTTCGGGACATCCGGAAACAGAAGTTACCAAACTAATTACTAATTTCACCAGAATGCGAACGATGATGCAACAGATGGGACGGGGACAAATGCCCGCTATGCCGGGGATGCCCGGGATGGGTGGCGGAATGTTTGGGGGGGGCAGTCAACCGGGGTTCCGCGGTCAAGGTGGCAGCCCAAAAAAACCGAAGAAAATCAAGAAAAAGAAAGGTTTTGGCGATTTATAGAGGCTAAAAATGTTGAAATCGGGAGCTTAAACTGAGGTTTCTACCGTCGGCTAATTTTATCTCTTTTCCCCGGACAATTTGACCGATTATCGCCCCCTCTTCCCCCACTTTCTCCAGCAATTCTCGGGCATCGTCCGGGGGCAAAGACAAAACTAACTCAAAGTCTTCACCGCCGTATAAAGCCCATTCTAGAGCTTTTTCGGCTCCTACATATTCTTTCAGGGTTGGATGCAGGGGAATCCGCTCGATTTCGGCACCAACCCCACTACAGCGACAAATTTGCATGATGGCATCTGCTAACCCGTCACTGCTATCCATGCCGGCGATGGGAAATTGCTTGACAATTTTTTGTAAATGTGGTATGCAATCAAGTCTCGGTCGCGGGCGTTGATGAGCTTGGATTAATCGCTTTTTTTGGGCGGAATTTAAATTCCTCCCGGTTTCAGGGTGAAAGAGTAACTCTAATCCAGCCCGCGATAAACCGTGATAACCTGTAATAACGATACTATCGCCCACTTTGGCATTAAAACGTCTAATTTCTTCATTTTTTGCCACTTGTCCCAGGGCGGTGATGCTGATGTTAATCTCCGTAGCCCGACAGACATCGCCACCGACGATCGCCGTCTGATATACTTGCAGACAAGAGCTAAGACCCCGATAGAGTCCTTCTAGCCAATCGATGGCTAGATTGGGAGTTAAGGCCAATCCTACCGTAATTCCCAGGGGTTCTGCCCCCATAGCCGCTAAATCCGATAAATTAGCCGCCGCCGCTCGCCAGCCCACATCTTCGGGAGAGGTGGTAAGATCGCTAAAGTGGACGTTATTAACTAAAACATCGGTGGTGACAACGAGAGAGTAACCATCCTTGAGGGATAAAATCGCCCCATCATCACCGATAATCTCCGCAGGACAATATTTTTGCAGAATCGGTAGCAATCCCTGTTCACCCAAGTCTTTAACGGTTAAATTCATAATTTCTGGGAATTGAACGATACAGCTTCTAAAAAGTCTTTAGTTAAGAGGATTGGCGCTGATTTTTTCGTAGGCGCGATCGATAATTCCCCGACCGCGTAAAAAGCCGGTATTAGCACCAGGACAAAGATAGGAGAGAGTTTCCGGACTAAAACGGTCTAAAATAGCCTGTTGCGATCGCAGTTGTCGCGGCCAGTGGAAAGTTTTCGCGGTCTGTAGGGGTTGCGGTTGACCCTTGGTGTCAGGGAGAAGATGACGACCAGTAAATAAAACCCCCCCGTGATGGTTCCAGTGGAGACAGGAGGAACCGGGAGAATGGCCAGGAGTCCAAAACCCCCTACAAGTGGGAGATAACTGGATTTGCTGCTGAAAAACGGTAATTTGACGGTGAGGAAGCAGATAGGCTTCCTGTTCCTGGAGAATAATCTCACAATCAAGCCAACTTTGCAGAGAATCCCTCTGTTTACCCTGACCCCCGCGATGGGTAAAAAATAAGTAACGGACTCCCTTTTCTCGGAGAAAATCCCGCTCGCTCTCGTCACAGCCAGGACAATCCACCAGAATATTGCCGGTATTTTCTACAATAAGATAAGAGGTTCCCCCTAGGGTTTCCCGATTGGGCGAGAAAGCGTATAAACCTTCTAGAATTAATCGAGGGGGTTTTGTGGTTTTGCTAACCTCTAAAGGAGACGATTCAGTTTCCGATCGCATGGTTTGCCTATCCAAATCACAATCAATGCGGTTTATAACTTAGCACGATCAATGACCGGGCTGGCTGAAATTAGCCGCTTTTTATTCAAGAGAAAAGAGCCGATATGGAAATGTGGTTGTTATTAGGGATTCTTGGCGGTTTCACCTATTTTATCGTCAAGCGTAGCGTGGCCAAAGTCACGACAACACCAATATGGTTAATTTGGTTAGTCCTGATGACTCCGGCTCTAATTTGGACGGGGTGGACGTTAATCTATGGAGAGGATACCCCCATGCCGGCATTTTTGCTGTTCGGCCCCTTTGTGATCTGCCCTTTCTTGTACTGGTGGTTAGTACAAAAAGGTCGGGTTACTCCCCAAGAAGGTCCCCCATCACCACCGAAACAAGGGAATTTAGTCCTAGAAAATATTGATAATCCTGCACCTAAAAATGATTTAAAACCGATCACTGCCGAAGAGGAAAAATCCCTAAGAGATTGTTTTCCTTGGGGTATTTATTATCTACAAAATATCGATTATCGTCCCCAAGCAATTCTCTGTCGGGGTAAATTGCGAGCGGTTCCCGAAGAAGCTTATCAAGTGATTAAAAACAATGTGGAAAAGGTTTTTGGCGATCGCTTTTTATTGCTTTTCCAAGAAAGTTTTCAGGGACAACCTTTTTTCGCTCTTGTGGCTAACCCTTGGCAGCAAAAAACAGAAACTATAGAAACTGAAAAAATTACTCGCCCCTTTCTTGCCCTGGGTTTATTGTTATTAACTCTCTTAACCACCACGGTTATCGGTGTGGGATTAAGTGGCATTACCGCCCAACAATTAGAAAATAATCCTAGTTTATTATGGCAAGGTTTACCCTACAGTTTGGGCTTAATTGCTATTTTAGGACTGCACGAATTCAGTCATTATTTGACAGCAGTTAAATATAAAATTAAAACTACTTTGCCCTATTTTATCCCCATTCCTTTCTTCCTCGGCACCTTCGGGGCTTTTATTCAAATGCGCTCCTCTGTACCCACCCGCAAAGCTTTATTTGATGTGGCGGTGGCTGGGCCTTTGGGGGGTATAATTATCGCTATTCCTCTACTATTTTGGGGATTGTCCCTCTCGGAAATAGTTCCCCTAACTAATCAAAGCAGTTTATTAAATTTTCAGGCCTTAAATCCGCAGTTTTCTTTTTTCTTGTCTATCGTAGCTAAACTAGCTCTCGGCAGTAATTTAATCGCAGGAAAAGCCATCCATTTACATCCTTTAGCGGTAGCTGGTTATGTGGGAATTATCGTTACAGCCCTAAATTTAATGCCCGTGGGTCAATTGGATGGTGGTCATATTGTTCACGCCATGTATGGACAGAAAACCGCCATAATTATCGGTCAATTAGCTCGATTATTCATGTTTATTTTAGCTCTAGTGCAGCCAGATTTTTTACTCTGGGCGGTTATTCTCTTATTAATGCCAGTCAGCGATCAACCTGCTTTAAATGATGTCAGCGAATTGGATAATAAACGAGATTTATTAGGTCTATTTTCCCTGGCTTTGTTATTAAGTATTTTGCTCCCCCTTCCCGAAGCGGTGGCCCGTTGGTGGGGTATGTAAGCGACCGCATCAATCAACCTGAGTTCTGGGAAAATTATCAGTCAGTTAGGGAGTAAAATCCCTATCTCCTACGTCAATGTGGGTTCGATGATCCTCACCCTCGATCACTTTAATCCACAAAGCTGAAGGCTGACAACCGCTCACCGATCACTGTTATATGGTTCTCAAGGCTAATTCTCAGAGAAAAAAGCGAGTTTCTCCGCAAGGGAAGTTAGGCAAATTTAGGTTAAAATTGCTGGCTATTCCGCTAATTTTGGCGGGTTTAGGCTGGTTATACCACGATTTACGTCAGCAGTGGCTAAAACCGGAAGCGATTTTTGTTTTGGGAGGTCATGCCGATCGAGAACGTTTTGCGGCAAAATTAGCGAAGGAATATCCCGATCTACCGATTTGGGTGTCTTCCGGTAGTCCGCGACGATATGTGCAAAAGATTTTTAAAAAAGCGGGAATTCCCCTAAAACGTCTCCATCTCGATTACAATGCGCGAGATACTGTCACTAATTTTACTAGCCTAGCCGATCAACTGAAAGCCCAAGGTATTGATAGTGTCTATCTAGTCACTTCCGATAATCACATGAGAAGGGCGCGATTAGTGGGAGAAATTGTTTTTGGTAGTCGCGGAATTGTGATTAAACCGGTGACTGTTCCCTCCCAATCACCCCCCGAACCCCTAGAAAAGTCCCTCAGAGACGGTTTTAGGGCAATATTATGGATAATAACCGGTTCTACCGGGGAATTTTGGCTAGAATCCGATTCTAGTCCCCCTCAGTTCCCAACCCAATCAAAATAAAATTATCTTGACAAAATCAACCACTTTATGTTAAGCAAAAATACCATTTTCGCCATCTTATTAATTTTTGTGCCGCTATCGATCGCCGGTTCCCTGTTACACTGGGGCGGAACAGTTGTTTTTATCACCGCTTGTCTAGCCATTATCCCCCTAGCGGCCTACATGGGGGAAGCCACGGAAGCGATTGCGGTGGTGGTTGGGCCAAATATTGGCGGTTTGATGAATGCCACCTTTGGCAATGCCACAGAATTAATTCTCGCCTATGTCGCTTTGCGGGAAGGGTTCATCGATGTGGTAAAAGCGACGATTACTGGCTCAATTATCGGTAATTTACTCTTGGTTATGGGATTATCGATGTTTTTAGGCGGTTTACGCTTCAAAGAACAGGAATTTCAACCGATAACTGCTCGTTTAAACGCTTCAGCTATGAATTTAGCGGTGGTGGCGCTCCTTTTACCCACTGCCGTGCAATTTACCTCCACGGGAGTGGGGGAACCAGTCCTGCAACGTCTATCCGTGGCCGTGGCAGCGGTGTTAATTTTCGTCTATGGTTTAAGTCTCTTGTTTTCCATGAAAACCCACACCTATCTCTACGATGTCGGGATTGCCGGTATTGAGGAGGAAAGCGCCACAGAAAGCGCCGCAAAGCCGAAAATCTGGTTTTGGTCTTTGATTTTATTGACCGTTACCATCGCTGTGGCCGTAGAATCGGAGTTATTGGTGGCATCCCTAGAGGAGGCTACGGAACAGCTAGGTTTAACGGCGCTGTTTACTGGGGTGATTCTTTTGCCTATTATCGGTAATGCGGCCGAACACGCTACGGCCGTCACCGTCGCCCTTAAGAATAAAATGGATCTATCGGTATCTGTGGCCGTCGGTTCCAGTATGCAGATCGCCCTGTTTGTGGCTCCGGTTTTGGTTATCATGGGTTATATTATCGGTCAGCCCATGGATCTAAATTTTAATCCCTTTGAGTTGGTGGCAGTGGCCGTGGCGGTGTGGTTGGCTAATTCGATTAGTAGTGATGGGCGATCGAATTGGTTAGAAGGAATGTTACTCTTAGCTACATATACTATCCTGGCCTTGGCTTTCTTTTTCCATCCTCTCACCGCTTAGAGTTATCCCTTGCCGATATATAGACAATGACGGACGCTTTGGCTTAAGGGAGTGGTAAAACTGGCAATTTCGAGGATTTTACCGCCGGCTTTCCTTAGATTCTCCTCTAAACTTAAACTATCCTGCGCGGACCACTGACCACGATAGAGAATAGCGATTCCGGTCTTTTTCAGGAAAGGCAAAGCATAGTTAACACAGATATCCACATTACCTACCGCTCGCAAACAGACGATATCATAAGCACAGTTATGTTTAGGGTTTTTCCCGACGATTTCCGCCCGACCTAAACGAGTTTTCGTGTTATTTAACTCTGATTTGTCAATAACTTCTTCAAGAAAATTAATCTTTTTTTGGGTGGAATCCAAGAGAGTCACCGACCAATGGGGATATGCGATCGCAATTGGCAGCCCCGGAAACCCGGCCCCGGTCCCCAAATCGATGACTGATAGGGATTTTGTCGATAGATCTGGCTGGGATTTTTGTAACCAAACTAAACCCGATAAAGAATCCCAAAGATGTTTTTCCCAAAACTCCTCTGGTTGGGTAATTCGGGTGAGATTAAAACGTTGATTACCCTCTAAAATCAAATCATAAAGTTGTTGAAATCGCGCTTGTATGGCCCCATCGGGTTGCCATTCTAGGGTTTCTTGCCAAAGGTCAAATAATTCAGGAAGGATCATTAATTCAGTTATCAGTTATCAGTACAATTTAAGCCAATCCTTTCTCAGCCAACCATTGAGGATTATATAAACGAGATTGATAACGGGACCCACCATCACACAGAACAGTAACAATAGTGTGGCCTGGTCCCATTTGTTTAGCTAAAGCTACCGCAGCACCAACATTAATACCCACAGAACCCCCCATAAATAAACCATCTTTTTGTAATAGTTGATAAACAACTTTGATGGCAGTGGGATCATCAATTTGAATGGCATCATCTATGGGTACGCCTTCCATATTAGCCGTAATACGACTATTACCAATTCCTTCAGTAATTGAACTACCTTCCAGGGTAATTGTCCCAGTTTTCACATAACTATATAAACCGCTACCCATCGGATCCGCCACCACGCAACGCACCTGGGGATTTTGGTCTTTTAAAAACATCGCCACCCCCGCGTAGGTTCCCCCAGTTCCTGTGGCAGCCACCCAAGCGTCAATTTTACCGTCGGTTTGTTCCCAGATTTCCCGGCCGGTGGTTTCGTAGTGAGCGCGACGATTAGCCAGATTATCGAATTGATTGGCCCAGATAGCATTTTCCATCTCAGTGGCCAATCTCCCCGATAATTTAACGTAATTATTGGCATCTCGGTAGGGAACGGCGGGAACAGTACGCACTTCCGCGCCAAGGGTTCTTAAGAGGTCGATTTTCTCTTGGGATTGGGTATCGGGAATGATAATCAGGCATTTATAACCCTTAGCATTGCAGATATGGGCCAAACCGATGCCAGTATTGCCGGCGGTTCCTTCGACGACGGTTCCCCCTGGTTGGAGAATGCCAGCTTTTTCCGCTTCTTGGATAATATATAAAGCGGCCCGATCCTTGACCGAACCACCGGGGTTAAGAAATTCGGCCTTACCGAGAATCTCGCAGCCAGTTTCCTCGCTAAAACTATTAAGACGAATTAGGGGAGTATTACCCACCGCATCGACGAAACCATGTTTAATATCCATAATCTGTTATTTTTCGTGCTGTTCCTAGGCTGAGACGATTTTTTGTACTAAGGGATGACGCACCACATCGGCCCGCGATAGGTAAGAAAAAGCGATCCCTTCTACTGATTTTAGGATTTTTTGAGCGGCAATTAACCCCGATTCCTGTGGTTGCGGTAAATCGGTTTGAGTGACATCTCCGGTTACTACCATGCGCGAACCGAATGCCAAGGGAGTTAAGACCATCAATGCGATCGCAATTTCTCCACTGGGGAATTGAATCGTTGGCCAAATTCTACCACTTTAGCAAAATTGTTGTCTTAGCTGGAAATATTGATTAAATTGGAAGTTTTTAGCTGTTATTAGTTACTTAACCTAGTATAGTGGTGGCATTCTATAAGGAGTCCCACCGTGACTAACAATTCCATCGCTCCTTTGACTATTGGCAATACGATTAATACTGCCTTCCGTCTTTATCGCGATCGCTTTCCAACTTATGTATTCTTTGCTGTCCGCGCCTGTTTGTGGTCGCTTTTTCCCTTAGTTTTGCAATTAATTCTCAGTCAATTACTTTATCAAACAATTACCCCCGAACAAGGCAGCGATATCGGTTTACGTTTATTTCTTTTCCCGATACAAATTTTCTCGGCCGCTAAGTATCTTTTCAATAATGCGGTTATCTCACGATTAGCTTTTCAAGACATCATTTATCAGCCAGAAACTGCCGGACAAGCGGAAAAAAAAGTTAAGCCGAAAATGTGGCGCTTGTGGTGGATGCAGGTTTTGATCGGTTTGTTGGGAGCGGCAATAATCTTGGCAATATCGCTGTCTCTGGTGCTAGTAAGTTTTATCCCTATCCTTGGTGTATTGCTTATTTTACTGGCTTTTTTCTGTCTTCCTTTTTTCTTCCTTTGGTTATCTGCTCGCATTTACATTGCCGAATTGCCCTTAGTAATTGAAGATAATTTAGGCAGTTGGCAAGCAATCAAGAGAGCTTGGCATTTAACTAAAAACTCGGCTTGGAGAATTGTGGGGCTGATGCTGATATTTATTGCCAGTTTATTAATTATTTCAGTTTATCTTCTGTCAGGGGCTTTGGCTTCAATTCTCTTTTTCTTTTCGGTCAAAATTCTCTTTTTCTTTTCGGTCAATTCTTCGGAGTACTGGCAAACGCTCACGGAAAATCCTCTTTTTTTCCAACAAACGGCGATGTTTTTCTATGGTCTGACTACTATTTTCTTACTTCTGAATATTTTATTAGTTCCCTTTTGGCAATCTCTCAAAAGTGTGATCTATAATCATGTTTTAGACCAGAAAAACAATGATGGGGGAGAATACTAATAACTGAGTGGCTGTTGATGTAAGCTAAGACGCGTTTAAACCGCTTATTCTTAGATTAGCCGAACTTCCCCCAATCCCTTTACTATTGCCTCTTGTCTCGCATCAACAAGCAATTTATCCTAAATCCGTTGAGTAACCCGTTTTCTACTCATGATAATTCTCTCAATCCTTTTATAGTACACATATAGTACATTTGCTCAAAAAAATCGAAAAAGGGTAAAAAGAGAAAAAAGAGAAAAAGGGTTACAAAGTCCTCCCGAATACGCACACCACCCGAAAACCGTAGTCGTAGTGGCGGTCGACGCGGCGGAGGTTGCTGCTGCGGTAAGCGGAACGGCAGAGATTCGGATTGCTGTACCAAGAACCGCCCCGCAGAGCTTTATATGCCTGATTTTGCTGTTTTTTGCTCTTTCTTATCTCCTCATAGTTTTCGCACCAATCATCTTGACACCACTCCCAGACATTTCCGTGCATATCATATAAACCAAAGTCGTTGGCGTAGAATTGCCCAACAGGGGTGGTTTTTTGGAGATTGTTATCATAGTTGGCTAAATGTGGGGTAAGAATTTCCCCAAAGTGATAGGGGGGGTAGGTTTCTCCTTTGTCGAGATTTAAGGGTTTGGTTTGCGCTCGACAAGCGTACTCCCACTCAGCTTCCGTTGGTAGCCTATATTTTCTTTTACTTAATTTAGAGAGCCTTTGGCAAAATTCCACAGCATCTAACCAACTTACCCTTTCAACGGGGTTTGTGCTGCCTTTAAACTCCGATGGCTCTGGTTCTAAATCTTGCTCTACTTTTAAATCTTCTCTTTGGGCAATATATAACCATTGAGCTTGGGTAATGGGATAAATACCCATCAAGAAGTTTTTCAGGGTGACGTTGTGTTGAGGCTTTTCACTTTTACTACTACTTTCTTGTTCTGAAGAACCCATTGTAAAGGTTCCCGACGGTATTTTGACTAATTCTATGTCTAGGTCATCAGTGAGTTTTTCTCTATAGATTAAAAGACGTTTTTGGGTCTTTTGGATGATTATTGTAGGCATAAGTAGAGTTTACTGAATAAATGTGAAATATAGACGAGGTAAGGGTTTTAGTGTTCTGTATCGGCCGCGTCCTGTAGGGGCGAAGCATTCGGGCATAACCTATCGGTGAAACCGTAGATTTTCTATCCGAATGCTTCGCCCGTACTTTTTCAGCAAGCCCTAAGTAAGTAATTATAATTAAATTAAAAATTGATTTTATACTCTATCCTTCACCAGCTAATTTTAACACAGAAGTACGAGTAGTCGCATCTAAGCGAAACTTCAGCAATTCTAGTTGATTAAGAATTGGCTCAATACGGTGTAGATAACCATTTTGTTTAGCCTTTAATAATATTCCCATTGTGCCAGTGAGTTTTATTCCTAATAAATTTGCATATCGTCTCGCCAAGCCATCATCAAGTAAAGCGAGAGAATCGGGAATTTCTATTGCTAAAGCTAATACTTCTTTTTCTCCTTTTCCTAAATCAGTGACAAGGGGTAAAAGAGAAACTGATTTTGCTTGTTGAATAATTATCCAACTTAAGGAGGTTATATCAGGTAAAGAGATTCCAGAAGCTTTTCCAACGGCTAACTCTTGAGCTACTGAAAAAGGAATAATTATCTGTCCGTAAAAGTTCGGTAGTAAGTCAAGTAAGTTAGTCTGATAGAGGTATTGAATCGGTGATGTATCGGCAATGACGTTAGGCATTAGCCAGATCCTCGATTAATTCTGCTTCCTTGAGTCGGAAGGTATCAACTCCATAGTCTGCAAGTTTAGAAAGAAAAACAACTCGCGGAATACCTGCTAAGTTGGCAGCAGTGCCAGAGGAAAGTTTTCCCAGTTCATAAAGTTTAATGGCAGCAAGAAGAGAGATTTCCTGTGCTAGTTGTTCTGGGGTGAGATGTAAAGCGAGAGCGGTTTCATCGGGTAGGGAAAGAGTGATTTGGTACATGATGAATCCTAGTATTAATTGATTGTAGGGTTGATTGTAGGGTTGATTGTAGGGTTGATTCATGAATCAACCCTACCTTGATAAGGGGAGAACCCAAAACCCGTCTTCAATTTAATTATAACCAGCTACTTATCAGCCAACTCATATATAGTACATTTGTTCAAAAAAATCGAAAAAGGGTAAAAAGGAAAAAAAGAGAAAAAGGGTTACAAAGTCCTCCCGAATACGCACACCACCCGAAAACCGTAGGAGTCGTAGCGGGTGACGCGGCGGAGGTCGTAGGGGCGGCAAGCGGAACGGCAGCCATAAGGATTGAAGTACCAAGAACCGCCCCGCAGAGCTTTATTTGCCTGATTTTGCTGTTTTTTGCTCTTTTCTCGCCGAGGACTACCATCCCTAGGTGCGCCTTGATAATTTTCCCAGAAGTCATCCTGACACCACTCCCAGACATTTCCGTGCATATCATACAAACCAAAACCATTGGGGGGGAATTGCCTCACGGGGGTGGTTTGGTGGCGATATTCTCCTGCTGGTTCCTCACCAAAGCGTTTCGTAGTATTGTAGTTAGCTAAATTTGAGGTGAGGGTTGCTCCGAAGTGGAAGGGGGTGGTGGTTCCAGCACGACAAGCATACTCCCATTCCGCCTCACTGGGCAGCCGATACTGTTTCTTGGTCATTTTAGAGAGCCTTTGGCAAAATTCTACGGCATCTAACCAAGATACATTTTCAACAGGGTTTGTGCTGCCTTTAAACCACGATGGCTCTGGTTTTAAATCTCGCTCTACTTTTAAATCTTCCCTTTGGGCAATATATAACCATTGAGCTTGAGTAATCGGAGTTTGACTTAGGTAAAACGGGGGGATTTTTACTAAATGTCTGGGGGATTCTCGTTGGAACCAATCCCTATCGTATTTTTCCACTAGCCGCGCTATTTCCCCCTCTTCGGTTCCCATCCAAAACTCCCCCGAAGGAATATAGAGCATTTTTAAGCTGGGGGGATTTTCTTCAAAGTAGAAGGCTCTCACGGGTTCTTTGGCGGTAATTTGTCCCCTCTCATCCACAAAAACGGTTTCAGATTTGAACAGGGTTAGGTTAAATTTCTGGGTGATGATTTCTTCTTCTGTGTTATCCAAGACTTCCCTAAACTGGACTGGGATTGTCTCGGCGGTTATTTCTTCGCTTGCCAAAATTTTAAGCTGCTCAGGGGTTAAGCGAAGGCGCTGATACAGTTCCCCATCTTCTACGCTGAAATCCTTAAGTCTATCCTTGAGCAGTTGAAACAATATTTCCTCTCCTCCCGTAAGCTCTTTTACCTTCGCTATGGTTACGGTTTTATATTTCCTTAGCCACTTTTCCTCAACCGGTGGGGGTGAAGGTGAGTCAACCATAGATTGCAGCTTTTGGCTAATTTCTTGGTACTTTGCTTCCCCTAGCTTTTGGAAAACCTTAGCAGATACCTTGGCAAAGGCGCGGACTAGATTAGCAGCTTCTTTGCCGAGGAGAACTTGGGGATTGGTAAGAATAAGACCAAAAAAGGTGGTGGTACTCAGGTTGAGTTTTTGGGCGATGTATTCCGAGAGGACAAAAATTACCTCTAAGGCGCGGCTATTCCCTAGTTCAGTGAGCAGAAGCTCTCTGTCCTCATCATCAAATTCAAAATCTAGGCTGTTGGGGGGAGTATGAAATTTAAATTTACCTCCTTTGTCCCACTTCACTGGTTCCCCTCCTAGATGGACTTTCAGAAAACCACTGAGGATGACTTCTGCTATGTTTAGGGGGTTAGAGGCGCTTAAAAGTTTGCTTTGGATAAGACGGATGATGGGAAGATTTACCGGGGCTGCGGCTAATTTTTTCAGTAATTCCCAAGCTAGAGGTGAGGCGGTACTAGCGAATAGTTCTAGAGCTTGCTTCCTAGACATCTCCAGAGAAATAGTTGCGGGTATTTCTCTGTTTTGGGGGGATTTTTCTAGTAGTACCCCCGCACAGGTGGCGTTGCTGTCACCACTGAGAACGAGCGCCCAAGCTTTTAAGGATGAAGGGGTTAGGGAGATGGTGGGTAGGGGAAAGTAGGTTTTTTGGATTGTTTCTCTGAGAATATGTTGATTTTCCTCTTCGTTCTCAATTTGTAGTAGCAGGGGGATAGAGGTAAATCTCCAGTTTTGTGAAGGTTTCCGGGGAGTTTGGTTGACTAGGGAGACGAACCAACCTCGACTAAGGGCGGTTCTTTCCCACATTGCTTCCGGGAAGGGAGAAAGCAGGGTGACGATTTGGTGTTTTCCCCAGTCCTGAAGAGCTTGGTTATAGCGTCCTTGATACCAGTCTGGGGAAGTACAATCACTGTAGAAGAGGATAAGTCTTTCGCCGCGAGGATGGATGAGATCTTTTGGGTGCATTGAGCAAGTATCGTTAGAGTAGGTACGGATGGCTAAATTTTGCTTGTCTTCGTCCCATCCGATGCGGTAGAGTTTGACATCCCGAAATGCGCCGATTTGTTCTAGCCAATCGCGGATTTCCCCAGCCATTTCTTTCCAAAAGACCATGGAGGCCCATTCTTCAATCAGTAAAACTACCTCTAGGGAACGGACTTTTTTGGCTTGGTAAACGGGTATTAGGGCTAAACTGCCATCTTTCTTGCCGATGCTATACTCGGCCGATTTCTGTACGGTGCTGTTTAGGTTTATTTGTCTTTGGGTGGCTGAGTCTATCTTTTGGATAAGGGGACGCACTGCCTGCCCTAATTTTCGGGTTTCTCGCCAGAATTTGGCACTGGGGAGGCTAATGGGTAGGGTGTCTGCGCCTATCTTCTCAGGCTGTTTTTGTGCTTCTGTCTCCCGTATTAAGAGAACTTCATCGGATGGGGCTGCTGGCTCTTGGGTTTCGTTTTTACTCTCCTGGGGGGGGTTGTTAGTGGTCGGGGTTTCTTTCTTTTCTTCCCTAGGCTCTGGAGGGGTTTGGGGTTTTCCCTCCTCTTCTTGGGTGAGAACATACCACCATAAACTATCAGCTATCTGGTAACTGTCTAGATCCCATCCCCTGCCCTTGACAAAGGTGATAAATTTATCAATCAGTTCTGGTGTGGGAGGGGTTTGGGTCATGTATTGCCTGTGTCGGTGAGGTAGGTAAATAGTAGGTCGGTAAGGGACTTTAATTCTGCATCCGTGGGTTTATTTTCGCCCATGCTCATAAAGACGGCGTTTAAAAGCTGGTCTGTTGCTAGTTCCCCTTTTTCTCGTTTTTTAACATATTCTGCGATCGCTGTTTCTATTTTTTTACTTTCGGGACTGGCCTCTTTATAATCAAAATGGCTTTTTACTATGTCTTTTAGTACCTCTGGGGTGGGTTCGGGGATTTCTAAGGGCAGACATCTACGTTTAAAGGGTAGGGGAAAATCCCTCTCGCCGTTGCTCGTCATAATCACTATGGGGAACTGGAACTGTTGGCAGCTTACCTTGCCTTGGGGGATGGGTTCCCATTCACCGTCATGGGTTTGTACTGGTATTGGTTGGTTTTCGGTATCTTTAGCGAGTCGGGAAAGTTCGGTGATTTCAAATCTTCCCTCTTCAAAAAGGTTTAAGAGGTCGTTAGGTAAGTCGATGTCACTTTTATCTATCTCATCGATAAGCAGTACCCGGGGATAATTTCTCGGACAGAGGGCTGTCCCCAAGGGACCCAAGCGGATATACTGCCCTATGTCTTTTTTTTCTTCTAATTGGTAATCTTGCAAACGTGCGATCGCATCGTAGTAGTATAATCCCTCTTGTAGGGTGGTGCGGGTATTAATTGGCCAGACTAATACTTCTCCTAAGTCTAATTCGTAGGCGATTGCGTAGGCTAGGGAGGTTTTCCCTGTACCCGGTTTCCCTGTGACTAAAATAGGCCGGCGTAGGTGAATGGCTGCGTTTACGGTTTCGATGGTTTTATCGTCAACTATGAGTTGTTTTCCCCGCTCCTCGGACTTGTCGGTGGCGAAGCTTCGCCAAGGTGGGATTTTTGGCCAGGTAATCTCATCCTTTGAGCGTTTTTCATGATTGCCTTGAAAGATTTTCCATGAATTCATAGTTAGTTAACCTAGGTGCTGAGATATTAAGTAGTGGAAGGGTGGCGTCCGATTAGGGTCTTCTAAAAAGCATAATAGATGATGTCCTAGATGTTCTGGTTCATCTTCTAAATTATCTGGTGATTGTCGCCTCACCTCTTGAACTCTTGTGGACAATTGACTAATTTGAATACCCTGTAAGAGTGTATTAATTTTTGTTCTGTGAATTGCTTCCTGAGCATGACAGCGTGACCCAACGGCTAAAGGTATGCCATATTTTAAGCTTCTTTTAAAGAATTGCTCTAAATCCTCTTGAGTTGAAGCGCAAAGATTGCTCCATAGAGTTGTTTCTTGGCACAAATAGGATTCGCTGTTAGTAACTGTTTGTGTATCTATAGAATTTGTTGTTAATCTCTCCCATCTACTTTTCCAATGTTGATAAACTGGCATTTTACTATACATTGTTCCCAATCTCGTAAGAGAACGAACATTAACAAAATATGTTCTCTTAAGTTGAGTTAGGCTATTAAAGCAATTGTATTCCCAAGATTCAAAGTTAGTATATAGTAGCTTACCATCGGTAAAAAATTCAATATTTAAGTTTGCACCTCCTCGCTCATGACAATCTTCAATAATTTTTGTTAAAATGTTCGTTATATCTTTTTGAGTATAAACATCTTTGCTAACGCTACTCTCTACAGGAAGAGGTATATAATTATTTCCTTGACTTTGAGATGTATTTAACTGTAGAAACCACGCAGCAAATTTATATTCATGGTAAGTATTTGCTTGACCTTTACTCTCCTCTATTTTGATAATTAGATAGTTATTAATATTTTCTCGATTGTCAGGTTCTGGATTAATTTCTGTTATCTCTCCTGTCCAAGCATTGTAATCTGTGTCAGTAATCTTTAATAGTTCCTTTAAATCCTGTATTGTTTGTTCAATCTTTGAGCAAGTGGAGCTATTAACTCTGCTATCTTGAGTAAGTCTAAAAAGTATTATTAATGAATCTTTATCTGGAGAATCTATGATTTTATCGATGATTTTTTCAAAATTAGCATTGTCATTATCTGGCAAGTACGACTTTATGATCCGATTCAGTTCTGATTTTTGTTGTCCAGACAAGTTATTTTTAAGCTTTGTAAATATATTAATTTTTGTCTTATTTTCTTCAAATTCATCCTGTAAAAAAGTCCCATTGTCACTTATTTTTCTATTATACTCTTCAACCAATGAGATGACATTGTTCTTGTTAACTTTTTCTATATCTCTTTCTAATCCCTTGTTAAATGCCTGGGCAAGTAATGGAAAAAAAGTTTTAGCTGCGTGCGTTTTCAGTGTCGCCTCGGAGTAGCCGCACTCTCTTTCTATGTCTTCATAAGTCCAACCCTGTGCGAACCCTTCGATTAAACATTTTTGAATAGGTTTAATACCATTAGGCTCTATCAATTGAATCACTTTTTCCACACAGCTTAAAAACTGTTCTTTGCCTAAAGAACTTGGAATTTTTGGCTTAGATTTTCTATCTCCCATTTGTACTTGTGGTTCTCCTTTTAAGAATACAATTCACAAAATGCTACTTTTAGCTACTTAATGATACTTTGGCAAGTTGACTACTAAATGCTACAAAAACTACCTCGACAATTAAAAGGGCTAGAAATAAGCTAAAAGTGTAGTCTAATTCAGAGCTTATGTACATCTCAAACTACCAGATTAAATCACTAACCGAGAGGCTAAAAAATCTCTTGGGGTATCTACCCAAAGAAGCTTGGGTAATTAATCTCGCCTTCGAGATAGAAATCTCTCCAAAGCCGTTTTTTAGTGATGGGCAATTAGTCCAGCACTATCGAAAAATTGAACGGCTGCACAGCTAATAAAACCGCCTGAATTTGGTTATTTAACCATTTTCAGGACAGTACAACTTATTTTCTACTACTATGATACTCAAAAAACCCACCCCAACACAAGCATCGGCTTTAAGGGATAATCCACGCCTAGGGATGCTCCAAATCAGCGATAATCGTCTCGTACAAGCTTTCTTTGACTGGCTAACAGGCTACTACCTTGCTCCCCCTCTCTGGAAAAGCACCCCCTCCTTAGAGCTAATCTATGGCATACTCCAGTATATAGGCGGATTAGCGATCGCTCTTAGCCACTGGCAATTAATCCCCCTAGGATGGGTGTTATCCGTAGCTGGAGCGGCTCAATTGCAGGAAATAGCCCACTTTTGCGCCCATAATGCTTTTTTCCCTCAATATCCCACTTATAACCATCTTTTAGGTTGTTTGCTCACCTTAATTACCGGAAAAAAGCCCTTTCCATTGTTCAAAGAAGATCACCTATTAATTCACCACCCCCCGAAAAACCTAGCTACCATGAATGACAAGGGGAATACCCCCTACCTAGTAGAAGAGTTAGATTTTGAATTTGCCCAAGAAGAGGCCTTCTATTGGCAAAATCTCGGCAAGTTATTACTCTCTCCCAAGTTTTACGGAGAAACCTTCCTTTCTCGTCTGACTAATCTCCTTAAAGCTCCCATTAACTATCAAATAGCTACCCTGATTGTGCTTTTCTTGGCCTCTGTTTGTGCGAGTTTAACCCATTCTTGTTTAATCTGCTTACTCTGGGCGGTATTTACCCAACTCGGAACCTATGCAGCCGCACTCTTGCAACAGCTACCGGAGCATAATTGGGCCTATGAAGCTGATGATAATGAGGGAGCTAAATCTCAGGTAATTGGTAAATCTTTTGCTCTATATCTGGGTGCTTACCCCCCGCGCTCAGACCACTGGTTAGAGTGGTTAAAGTGGTCCACGGAATTAGTGGGAGCAGTCTTTATCCGGCTAATCATCCTTCCAGTTAGCCTAGGGGCGCACTGTGTTCATCATGCTACACCAAACGATCACAACTGGGCTAACCAACTATATACCCTAAGAGCTTTTCAGACTGGCTCAGTGAAAGGATGGCAGCGTTATCAATTCCTTGAGGTGTGGGGATACCGAAACGCCTTAAACTACGTCTTTGTCGGTTTTAGTTTAAGGGGAAAAAGCTAAATTAAACTCGGTGTGCAACTATATTTTTAGTCTTGATTTACAACAAGGCTTTCAGAAATCAGCAGAGATAAAGTATCCACTGGAACCCTGATTCTGTCCTTTTTAGTTGCACATCGCGTTAAATTAACCTAATTCTATAGTTACTAATTCTGTAGGCAAATATTGCATCTAGAATTAGCTTTGTACGCTTTGACCCGTACTGGGTTAACTACGAACCTCTCTATCGGATTCCCGCTAAAGGCGGCCTCT
>JAADBR010000040.1 GCA_009995705.1 Microcystis aeruginosa W13-11 | reverse complement strand
GGAAGAAAATCGAAATGAAAAGTCAAATTCAGTTGACTGGAGATTTACTACTGCTGATGCTCGTATTAAGTTAAAAAAACTCTATCCCTCAATTCAAACTTGACAGACTACTAGTCAAATACCAAAAACCCTAGTTAGAGTGTATAAGTGGAAACCCTGAAAGTCTCCCCTATTCACCAGAAAATCTGATTATCTGGTTGAGCGATTTGTAACAATCCACACAGAAGTGCCTAATTGTATCCCAGAAATGACCGCCATTAATTAAGAAAACGTTTAAAAAATCTGCTCCCCGAAAATTCAATGTAACAATCAGCCCATTGGGAGAAACTAAGTTTTTCCCCGCTATTATAACCCCACTCCATCCATAAGTGCTTATGAAAATCTCTAAACTAGCCACTGATGATAATTTTAATCAAATCATTGCCCTGCAGACAAATCCTTTAGAACCAGACAGCATGGATTTTAATGAAAGAACTGACGAGGATCTGACTGAATCTTTGCCGGAAACCCTAAAAAACACTCGTGGGAGTAGTGGAACGGGATACGATAAAGGCAGCAATGAAGATACTGTTGGCGCATTTTTTAAAGAAATGGCTCGTTATCCCCTGCTTAGTGCGGAAGAAGAAATTGAATTAGCCTACTCGGTTAAGTTTCTAATGGAAGCGGAAGAAGTACGCCAAAAACTGCAAGAAAATTTACATCGTCCCCCGACGAAAACAGAATGGGCGATCGCTTTAGAATTAGATAATGAACGTCAACTGGAAAACCGTCTTTATCGCGGACGAACAGCTAAAAGGAAAATGATTCGTTCTAATTTGCGCTTGGTGGTTTCTATCGCTAAACGCTATTTAAATCGTGGGGTTCCTTTCTTAGATTTAATTCAAGAAGGTGCGATCGGACTCAACCGTGCGGCCGAAAAATTCGATCCCAATAAAGGTTATAAATTCTCTACCTATGCTTATTGGTGGATTCGACAAGCAATCACCCGCACCATTGCTAACGATGCGCGGACAATTCGTTTACCGATTCACATTGTCGAAAAACTCAATAAACTCAAAAAAGCGCAGCGCATTCTCAAGCAAGATTTACAGCGCAACCCCAATGAACGGGAACTCGCGGAAGCGTTAGAAATAACTCCCGAACAATTGCGGCAATTATTACAATTACGTCGTCAATCTCTCTCTTTAAATCATCGTGTAGGGAAGGGAGAAGATACGGAATTAGTGGATCTTTTGGAAGATGATGATCTACAACTTCCCGAAGATAAAATGAATGAGATGATGATGCGTCAAGAAATTTTCGCAGTTTTAAGTGATGTTCTCACGGAACGGGAAAAAGATGTTATCTCCCTCCGTTATGGTTTAGCTACCAGTCAACCCTATACCCTAGAGGAAGTGGGGGGAATGTTCAATTTATCTCGCGAACGAGTACGTCAAATTCAAACTAAAGCGATGCGAAAATTACGTCGTCCTCAAGTCGCACGTCGTCTGAAAGGATGGTTACATTAATAATTTTTTCTAACTCGTTCTCTTCTCTCTCCTTTTTCTTGGAGAGCTTTTTTTGTTGATATTTAGCTTAAAATTAAGGTAAAGTTGATTGGCTCTCTTCGGTTTGGTGGGTAAAATGCTTTCTAAGATACAGTCCTTGGAACGAACCACAAAGACACAAAGATTGAGTGCTCCTATATAAGTTAAACTGATCACACAAAGAAGAAGAGAGCCGCTGATTTTCTCAATAGATAGTCATAATACTTACCCATGAACCTACATCTTACCCGACAACAAGAGCATCTAATTCAACGGAAAGTGAAAACGGGAAAATATCAATCTCCAGAAAATCATCCTCTCATAGATGGAGAAACTTTTGTCACTGAAATTATTCATCGTTTTCAAAAATAGGTAATTATGTCATAAATATACTAGCTAGTCAGTATTTGAGTACAACAGGTAATTTTTCAGATATTTTTTCTAGTTCTCAATAAAATCAAATTATGTCTAAAAATTCTTGGTTAATTCCCGATAATATTTATTTTCTCAACCATGGTTCCTATGGTGCAACCCCTAGAATAGTCTTGGATTATCAGCAACAATTGCGGGAACGAATGGAAAGACAACCTTTAGTATTTTTGGGGAGAGAATTAGAGGGTTTATTAGATATTACTAGGCAAAAATTAGCGGATTTAGTCAGTGTAAATAGCGATGATTTAGTCTTTGTTCCCAATGCAACCACAGCAGTGAATGCAGTATTAAATTCCTTAACATTTCAGGAAAATGAGGAAATTCTGATCACCGATCAAACCTATAATGCTTGTGCTAATGCAGTTAAACATATAGCTAAAAGATGGGGTTTAAAGGTAATTATCGCTAAAATTCCCTTTCCTGTACAGTCTCCTTTAGAAATTAGTCAAGCAATTTTAGCATCTGTTTCTCCCCGGACAAAATTAGTAGTTTTAGATCATGTCACCAGTCCCACGGCCTTAATTTGGCCAATCGCAGAAATTGTGCAAGAATTAAATAATCGGGGTATTGATAGTCTCATCGATGGCGCTCATGCTTTAGGTTTTTTACCCCTTAATATCGGGGCAATTAATCCCACCTATTATACTGCTAATTGTCATAAGTGGTTATGTAGTCCCAAAGGGGCTGCTTTTCTTTTTGTGCGCGGGGATAAACAGGCAATAATTCGACCTTTAACTATTAGCCATGGAGCTAATTCTCCTCGACAAGATCGCTCCCGTTTTCAGTTAGAATTTGCTTGGATGGGAACCGATGATCCCAGCGCTTATTTATCAGTGCCAAAAGCGATCGAGTTTTTAAATTCTCTCTCTATTGATGGTTTACTGGGTCTGATGGCGAGGAATCGTAATTTGGTTTTAAAAGCCAGAAATTTGCTTTGCCATGCCTTGCAGGTCAATTATCCCTGTCCAGAATCAATGATCGGATCGATGTCCTCAATTCTAATTTCTAGTTATGCTTGGATAGCAGAAGATTTATCCAGACAACTGTGGGAAAAATATCAGATTGAAGTCCCGATAATTCCCTGGGGAGAAGCATCATTAATTGTGAGAATTTCTGCCCACTACTATAATTCGATCGAGCAGTATGAATATTTAGCCGGGGTTTTAAATTACTTGCTATTGGAGCCAAGATAAGCTAGGAGAGGGGAGCATCGGAGCAGGGAAAAAAGATTCATAACTGAGTCTTTAAAGTTGAATTGGGAGTTAATAACGGACTTGCTATGAGAACCGATAATTGGACTAAAATGCCTCTTGGAGCATGGTTTCCTTGAGCATTTCTAAACCTTTTTTTACCCGACGGGAGACGGTAACGATACTAATGCCTAATTGTTCGGCGGTTTCCCGTTGAGTAAGATCTTTAAGGAAGACAAATTCGAGAATATAACGGGTTTTCTCTTCCAATTGAGCCAGTGCCTGTTGTAAACGAATGCGATCCTCTTGACAAAGTTGAAAGCTGCGATAACCAGGATCGGGAACGATGTCTTTTAAACAGGTGTTATTATCTTCATCGTTATTAACCGTCGCATCGAGACTAAGAGGTTCACGGTTTTGGAAAGCCAGTTTTACCTCTTGCCATTCTTCGATCGAAATATTTAAAGCGAGGGAGATTTCCGTATCATTGGGTTGACGATTGTGGATAGTTTGGAAATCGCGACGCATATTTGTCGCTTGTCTGCCTAAATCTAGCCAACGACGAGGAATGCGAACTGTGTAACCTTTATCGCGCAGATAGTGTTGAATCTCGCCACGAATATAGGGAATAGCGAAGGAACTAAAAGCATGACCTTTGCTGCTGTCAAAACGTTTGATCGCCCGAATCAGTCCCATACAGCCGACCTGCACTAAATCTTCGTAATTTTCATGGCATTGATTGACCCAATGATGAGCTTCCCTTCTGACTAATCCTAGGTTTAACCGTATAATTTGATCCCGAAACTTATTATCCCCTGTTTTTTGATATTTTTGAAACAGGGTAAGAGTTTCTAGTTTAAGATTTTCTTTATTTAGGCCGGACATAGGACGTTAACAGACTTAAAAAATCATTGACCATAAAAGCTCACTATTGCAATTGGCTTTGACAAATCCCAATACAGTCTAGATTGGAAGCGGCAAGCAATGGCAACAATGTAACTTACTACGATCTTGATCATACGGTCTTTACATAAAGGCTTGTGTGATTTCAAGCAGTCAAGGCAGTACTTAAAGACACAAGTGAGCTAAAACGCTGGTAATTAGGGTCTGCTGAAAAAGTTGTTCCTAGTAGCAGGGTGTGGGGTGTGGGGTGCGAATTTTACCCCTGAAAAGTCTTAATCCAACAAGGTTTTTAGATTTATTCAGCCAACCCTATCTAGAAAACTAGAACTCGAATAAAGGTAAACTCCGATCCTTATTTTTCGGCAATTTCGCCAGTAGGCCTAAATGTTCGTAGGCCGCTGCCGTCACCACGCGGCCCCGGGGAGTACGATGAAGATAGCCTATTTGTAATAAATAAGGCTCATACACCTCCTCAATCGTCTTGGCATCTTCTCCCGTGGCTGCCGCTACCGCTTCCAATCCCACGGGTTTACCTTGAAACTGTTCGATCATCGTCTTTAATACTAATCGATCGGTCCAATCTAAACCCATAGAATCCACATTTAATTGATTTAATCCCTCAGCGGCTAAATGGGGGGTGATAATAGTTTCTCCCTTCACCTGCACATAGTCGCGCACCCGTTTTAATAAACGATTGGCAATGCGTGGAGTTCCCCGACTGCGACGGGAAATTTCGATCGCACCTGCTTCAGTCATGGGAATATTAAAAATAGTGGCACTTCTGAGCATAATTGCCGTCAATTCCTCGACCGTATAGAAACGCAGACGTTGAATCATGCCAAAACGATCGCGTAAAGGCGCAGTTAAAGAGCCAACTTTGGTAGTAGCACCGATTAAAGTAAAGGGAGGCAGGGAAATACTGCGAATTTTCGCTGCTTGACCCTTACCAATCGTCACATCTAGGCGATAATCCTCCATCGCTGGGTATAACAACTCCTCCGTCACCCGATTGAGTCGATGAATTTCGTCGATAAAAAGAATATCCCGGGGTTGAAGATTGATCAGGATGCCGGTAATGTCCCGGGGACGCTCTAAAGCGGGGGCGGCAGTAATGCGGCAATTTACTCCCATCTCAGCCGCTAAAATTAAAGCCATGGTGGTTTTGCCTAACCCCGGCGGTCCGTAGAAGAGCAAATGATCGATCGCTTCTTGTCTAGCTTTGGCCGCGGCGATGGTGACTTTTAGATTAGCCTTTAAGTCCTGTTGACCGATATAATCCTCTAGGGATTGGGGACGAATCTGCGCTTCTGCTTTTTCCGTTTCTTCTATAGTGGGATTGGGAGTGAGCAGATTTTCCTCGGATGCCGGGGGGGAATTGTGCGATCGTTTGATGGCCATTGTTACAATCAAGTGTCTAGGATATGTTAGCGAAGCGGATTTTGCCTTGTTTGGATGTCAATAAAGGTCGGGTAGTTAAAGGGGTTAATTTCGTCAATCTTCAGGATGCTGGCGACCCCGTGGAGTTAGCTCGCTTGTATAATCAGGCAGGGGCCGATGAGTTGGTTTTTCTTGATATTACTGCTACCCATGAAGATCGCGACACGATTATTGATGTAGTCTATCGCACGGCGGAACAGGTTTTTATTCCTCTGACCGTGGGGGGGGGCATCCAATCCTTAGAAAATATTAAAAATTTGTTAAGAGCCGGGGCCGATAAAGTCAGCATTAACTCGGCTGCCGTGCGCGAGCCGGAATTGCTCGATCGAGCCAGCGATCGCTTTGGGAAACAGTGCATTGTGGTGGCGATTGATGCTAGACGACGCAAAGATGTGCATAACCCCGGTTGGGAGGTTTATGTTCGGGGTGGACGGGAAAATACGGGTATTGATGCTTTATTATGGGCGCAAGAAGTGGAAAAACGCGGGGCGGGTGAGTTGTTAGTTACCAGTATGGATGCCGACGGCACGCAAGCAGGTTACGATCTGGCCTTGACAAAAGCGATCGCGGAAAGGGTGGAGATTCCTGTGATTGCCTCTGGAGGAGCGGGTAATTGTCAGCATATCTACGAAGCATTGACGCAAGGCCGGGCAGAAGCGGCTTTATTGGCTTCTTTGCTCCATTATGGTCAATTAACCATCGCTGAGGTCAAAAATTATCTGCAAAATCACCAAGTACCCGTGCGTTAGCTAGGGAAAATGAGAGCAAGATTTACAGAACTTAATCTAGTGATTGAGTCGCTTTTTCGGGAAAAGGATTTTTTCAGGCTGCAAACCAAGAAGAGCAAAGTTTACACCTATTACTGAAAGCCCATGGCCGACGGCTGACAGCCGCGATCGAGCAACCAGCAAAAAATCCCTTTTTTGACTTCCCTTCGATTATCCCCGGGGAAAATTATGTATTAGAATAGAGGAAAGTTAACAAAATTTAAAATATGTTAGTTCCGATTCTCATCTTTGACCTCGGTCTTGTGGCTTGGTCATTGCATCTGATGCAGCAAGCGTTCGACAAGCAAGAGTTTTCCTTGATGCTGGCGGGAACCTTGGTGGCAGCAGCGGCAGTGGCTATGTTAGTAGTTTATTTCCTCATGGGTCACTGTTTAACCTATTTAACCCAAATTTCGGCTCCTGTCTAAATGGGGGCGATAGTTTCACTCTTGTGGATGAGCGATCGTCTTGGTAGTGACAAATTTTTTTATCTCCACCCCTTGACAAAATGATTCTATTTAAGCTACACTCAAAAATGGTCTTCGAGGGGTTATAGCTCAGTTGGTAGAGCACCTCAATGGCATTGAGGGGGTCAGCGGTTCGAATCCGCTTAGCTCCATACAGTTAGGATAAGAGTTTCAGGGTTACTGGGGCTAGAAGAGTGGCACGGAGATGGTAGATTGAAAGAGGATTTCTGGTTAGAAAAGTCTCTTTTTACCTCGATACTCTCTCAGGACAAAATTAATAAACCTCTTGCATAATTAATTTTTGAGGGTTCAAAAAAGGCAAAAACAAGGATTAAATTACATAAAGTCTGTAAATAGACCGTTTAATTGATTATTATTCATTCTTAATTCTCCTGACTCCTAACCCTAACAACAATTTTTGATTTTTACAAGAGGTCTAATGATAGAGCTTTTTAAGCAACTACCTCGTTGGTTGCGGCTAACTCTGGTTTTTCCGCTCTTATTTCTCAATGGTTGGTTATTATTCCAATTATTTGGCTATCTAGAACCCTTAGTCAGTATTTTTGTCACTGCTAGTTTACTAGCTTTTGTCTTAGATGTTCCCATCAAACTGCTGCAAAGACGCGGGGTTAATCGCAGTGGTTCTATCGCCATTGTCTTTTTAATTGCCCTATTAATTTTGATTGTTTTAGGTTTAATTTTAATTCCCCAGATTGTCGAACAATTAAGCAGTTTAATCAATAGCTTGCCCCAGTGGATCGAGTCGGGAACCGAACAGATACAAAATTTAGAAAAGTGGGATAAAACTCAAAAATATGCGATTTATATCGAGCAATCAATCACCCAGTTATCGGAACGACTAACCAATGTTTTACAAACTCTTAGCACTCAATTACTGAGCTTTGTGCTGGGAACTATCAACAGTATCCTAAACATTCTCTTTGTTCTGGTTCTAACTGTCTTTCTGGTTCTCTATGGCGAACAAATTTGGGAGGGAATTTTAAGCTGGATTCCTGCTCCCTGGAATCTCAAATTAAGAACGATTATTCGTCAAACTTTTGAAACCTATTTTGCTGGTCAAACCATTTTAGCGGGAATTCTGAGCCTGGCTCAAATTTTTGTTTTTGTCATTCTCAAGGTTGATTATGCCCTATTATTCGGGGTGGCGATCGGTCTAACTACATTAATTCCTTTTGCCAGTGCCTTCACCATTATTGGCATTAGTACCCTACTGATGTTTCAAGATTTTTGGTTAGGGTTAAAAGTTTTGACCTTGACTATTATTGTCGGTCAAATTAATGATAATGTCATCGCCCCTCGGTTAATGGGAGGGATGATCGGACTTAATCCCGTCTGGATTATTCTATCTCTTTTTATCGGTGGTAAAGTGGCAGGAATTCTCGGTTTATTGATAGCAGTTCCCATCGCTAGTGTGCTGAAAAGTACCATCGATATCATCCGCTCGCAGCAACGGGAAAAAGAACCGGTAGTTTTCCTAGAAGAAACGGTGAAAAATTCCTCAGAGGAGGGCAAATAATAATAAATCCTGTTTTTTCAGTGATCAGTGAACAGTAATCAGTGAATTGAAAACTCACATCTGATAACTGATAACTGTTATGAGCGGCTAATTTCTTCGAGAATAGCCATCGCTTCTGTCACCCTATCCCTAGGGATAAATAAATGATCGTGATAATAACCAGAAATGACATTGACGCTAATTGCCGCTTCGGACAGTTTCTTGCTAATCACCGCTAAGAATCCCACCGCCGCTAAACTAGAATGCACAGAAAGAGTAATTTGTCTATAAATATATTTGTACTGCAAATCCGTGCGATCAGCTTGCTGACGGGGAATAATCACCGTGATGCCTTCCTCTTCCTGAAATTGGCAGATAGGGGTTAATTGTAGCTGTTCCAGTCCTGTTGTTGTGAGGGAAGAGAAAACGAATTCTTCAGTATTTAGGATTGGTTTCAGGGATTGGAGCAGAATATCGAGATTAGTTTCGCCTTCCTCGGGTTTTTCTGGCGATTTTTTCGCCGCATCCATACACTGATTAGCGGCAGCGTCAGCCACACTATTTTTAGCTCGTTCAACCCAGCACCAGCTAATGCGATCAAATTGGGCGACTAATTGACAAGCACGCTGATAAAAGGGACGTAAACTATCGCTTTTTACCTTCCAGTCTCCCTTAACTTGATTGATGACTAATTGACTGTCTCCGCGAATTTCTAGGCTTTTTAAGCCTAATTCTTGGGCTTTTTCCAATCCAATAATCAATCCCGTGTATTCAGCCTCGTTATTAGTGGCTATCTCCATATATCTAGTCATAGTCAAGGAATTGCCCTCGGCTAAAACTATTACCGCTGCACCGGCTGCTCTCCCCGGATTGCCGCGAGAACCACCATCAAAATAGAGAACTGCTGAATTATCAGTTTTTTGAGCTTTTTTATCCATAATTTTTGTCAATGAATCTTGTTATCTCCATTTTTATCCCTTTGACAATTGTAGGCGGTAGGGATTCCGGGATCAGCAAAGCGAACAAGGCAACAATAGCAAGATTTTAGCCGATCGCCGCTACCGGATAACTTTTTTTCTTCAAGCTATTGATAATTATTTGCAGTTGTCGGTTATACTGAGAACATCAGCCCAGAGTTATATTGCTAATAATTCTCAATTAAAAGCCCCATGAGTACAGATAAATTGCCATCGGAAGCTGAGAAAATCTTCCCTCTTAGTGCTTGGGATCGCTGGCAGGTTTACCACCGGCTGCGGGACTTAGACATTGAATGTAAATGCTCAAACCATAAGCCTTTACAGGTTCGCATCGCTAGACAGGCTCAACTTTTACAGTTGTGGATTGTCCTGCGACAGGTAGAGGTTTCCCCAGGCTCTTTAATCGGTTGGCTGGAACCCTGTTGGCAGGCATAATCCTTGAGAAAAATTAGCAATCTGAGAGTAAAAAGTGAGAAAGTATGTCAAAATCTGCAACTACCATGATTCCCTTTCAAGTGGTCGGTCAATTCCTCGGTTTTGTCCTCAAGGACGGATATAAGGTAAAATATCTGAGAATCAGTGTGGATAAACGGGAATATTGGTTTAAGCCCGAAAAACCACTGCGAGACCACATACCTCTCAATATTGCTCTCCACTCATGGCTAAAAGTGACGGGAGAAAGTAGTCTTTGTTCAAAGACGGGAAAATTAAAACTGAGGGTACTAGGGATCGAGCATTTATCCGGCGAAAAAACCCCAGAAGTGGCCCCGGCAAAAGCGCAAAAAGCCACCGTCTTAATCTGTCAGAAGTCCGATTGTTGGAAAAATGGCGGTGCGAGAGTTTGCCAAAGGTTGGAGAGTGGTTTAGAGGAAAAAGGACTGGGAGAAGCGGTGAATATTAAATTAACCGGCTGTTTAAAACAGTGCAAAAAAGGTCCGAATCTGGTGGTTATGCCCGATAAAAAGCATTATCATCAGGTAGCTCCCCAAGATGTCCCCTCCCTGATCGAGCGGCATTTTGCCACTTCTGAGCAAGGGAAGAGCCTATCAGTTTAACTGGAAATTTAATTGGTGATCGCTATTGACAAGCGATCTTTTTTGTGCATAAAAGAGACGAAAGGGATAAAAAAAGTCAATTCTTGCTGCCGATAATTTATGAGAGCTGCCACTGCCAGATTGGTCTAGGGGCAAAAATCGCTAATTTTAGGCAAATTAGATGAGCTTACCCTGCTATCCTTCTCATGTAAAATGATACAAATCCATCCCATGTCTCTTGAGAGATTCGGCTTAATCTCTTGCCTAGGTTCTGTTGCACTTTTGGTCGGCATTTCAAAATTAAGACATAAATATTTCTTTTAAGTCTTGCAAAAAAGTGATATTCTTTCTAAGAACCAAATAAAAAAATAATCATAGCGTTTATTGGAGGTAGAATGGTCTTTCCACTTAATTCATCTAATGTTTTTAGTTATCTTTCTGAGCAAAACTTACTCAACACAGGACAAAAGTATTTAGAAAAGGTTGAGTTAATTGAAGCTAAGAATTTTAATTTATTAGTAACGTTTTCTGATCAGTCTAAGCTATTGGTTAAACAGGAACGTTATCAGAAACAAGGAAAAGTGATCGGAGAATTTTTTGGGGAATGGAAAAGCCAGGAGTTTTTGCGGCAAATGCCTGAATTTTGTCCACTTAAAAACTATGGGAATAGAGTCATTCATTTTGATCCAGATAACTCAATTTTAGTCTTTCATTATCTAGAGGATTATCAGGATCTCACAAATCTTTATCAAACTTCTAATTTTCCAATCAAGATTGCAAAAGACATCGGCTATTTTTCTGCTTTTCTTCATCGAGAAACTTTCCAAAATCAAGAATATAAAACCTTTTGGACAGCAGATAAAAACTCACTTTCACCAGAACCTTTGAAGTTTTTAATTGAAGGGTTAGAAAGAATTACTCCTGAGGTCTTTAGTGTCGTTCCTGCCGATGGTTTGAAGTTTTTTGTTCTCTATCAGAAATACGATAGCTTAGGACAAGCCATATCAGAATTAAAACAAGCTTTTCAAGCCTCATGTTTAACCCATAGTGATTTAAAAATCAACAATATTTTACTGTCTAAAAATTGGCAAAATCTTGATCAACAATTGCTGTGTGTTATTGATTGGGAAAGAGCGAGTTGGGGAGATCCAGCTTTTGATTTAGGGATGCTCATTAGCAGTTATTTACAACTTTGGTTAAATAGTTTAGTGATTAGTCGCACTCTAAGCATTGAAACTTCTCTCAAATTAGCGACAATTCCCCTAGAAAAAATTCAACCTTCCTTAGGGAGTTTAATGCAAAATTACCTAGAAATTTTTCCAGAAATTTTAGTAATTCGCCCTGATTTTATTGAAAGAGTAATTCAGTTTGCTGGTTTAGGATTAATCCAACAAATTCAAGCAATGATTCAGTATCATAAAGTCTTTGGTAATTTAGGAATTGCTATGCTACAGGTCGCTAAAACCTTATTATGTCGGCCTCAAGCTTCAATAACTACTGTTTTTGGTGCTAACATCGTGTTTTAATTGTATTCAATGAGGATAAAAATGATGAATGTTTTCCCCGTTAATCCCCAATTACTCGAACTTCTTAAAGAAATTGCTACCACTGTAGAAATTCAAGCAGATTTTTGTATTTCTCATCCTAATTATCAGCCTTGGCAATTACCGATAGAAGCGCGAGAGAAATTTCAACATCTACCTTTAGAGTTGCAGAAAAAGTATCTTAGTTTACAACTTCAAGGGTTTCTTTATGGGGTTTATTACAATGGTTCTTTACGAAAAATTTTATCTCTGGATAATTCAAGTAATTCTTCTTCATTAGATTTAGAAAATGACACGGTTTTAGGGATAGATACATCCTTCATGGAAGAATTACATAATAACAATTTTGGCGAGGGATATTTTGACGATGGTTGGTTAGTTTTACGCTACGAAGAAGATGGAATGATAGTGGTGAGTAAAGGAGGTTTAAGACTTCATGTTGAGCCAGCAAAACATTTTAAAACTTCTCAATCTATCCCCAATATAGGAGAAACTGTCGCTATCCGAATGCCGAAAAATTTGTTGCAAAAGGGGTTTTATTTAGCGGCGAGTAATGTTGAACCTAACCCTAAAAGTAAGTTAGTTAGAGTTTATTTTAATATTACTCATGAAGGAGCGATATCTTGCATGGCTAGTCTAACTAAACAACTCAATCAGTTGCCTGTCTTTTTTCATTTTAAGGTGTTATACAATCCTGATGATTATCATCGTTATGATGCAGGAGTCTTGTACCTAGAAAAGGAAAATTATGCAAAAATTAAACCGATTTTGTCTCAGATATATCAGGAGAATAAATCCTATTTTAAGCCAGAAATTCCCTTATTTACTAAGTTTTTAGCGTCAGGTTTAGGGTTAGGAGAAGAACCAGAGCAAAAGTTAAGTGAGCAAGATAGTTTTGGCACAAATCGCTGTCAAATAGTCGCTAATGGATTGTTAGAAGCTCATGAACGAGGGGATAGTTCAGTAAGGGAGCGATTGGAAGCTATTATTGAGCAATTTTCCACGTTAAGAATTAACTTAGAGCATCCTTATTTAAATCAAGGCTCTGAAGATATTTATGACTTGTTTTAATCCTAACAAATCCTAGGGGAGATTCGAGTCCAGTGATCACTCCCCGACAAATGGAAAAAGGCATTAATTCAGAGATGATGAACAGGTAAACAAAGATGCTTGCAATATCATTTTTGTTTTTTTGTCTGTTCTGGTAGGTACAAAACTTCCTGTCAGGCATCTCGAAAAAATGCCTAAAATCTCTAATGAAAAGGCTTTTCAGCGATTGTCAGCCCGAAAACCAATCTTAGAGGTCAAAACTCTAGTAAATTTGTTGACCTTCCTAGAGCCTCACATTGTTCAAAGTAAGCATTATTATGCTGCTTAAACCTCATCTATTTTCTATTTTGGGAGCATCTCACCTTTGCAATAAGCATAAATACTTAGTAGAAAAATAGGCTTTTCGAGGGTAATTCTTGTTTTAATTCTCCATGTACGCGGTCTTTAAAAGCCTCTATTTCGTTCCAAGACACGATTAAGAGTGGCTTTTAGGCTAAGTATAATTACTCATCGCGTAAGTGAGATGCTCCCTCTATTTTCAAAACTAGAGTTTTTAGCCGCTCTAACCCCCAAACTTTCGGTTTTCCTCTTCTATGACCGTTTTTTCTAATATTATTAGAGTCAGATTGTGGACAGTTCATCTTGATTTGTTCCTGAGAGCGATCGCCGACTAAAATTTTTCTTCCCCATTCTGCATCATCCCGCAAGCATATAACGCCGATTTTAATTTAGACGAGAGATAGAACTCTTCTCAAAAAAAAAGACATAATTGATGCACTTATGAGAAAAAAGAAAAGAAGATTAAGAGGGGAGCATCTCACCTTTGTAACCCCTAAATCGGGTTTTTATGTCAAGCTATTTTGAAAGCCTTGCTAGAAAACAGTTTTAGGAATAAGTATAATTACTCACTTGCATAAATGAGATGCTCCCGATTAAGAGCATTTTCAGTAAAAACCCCAAGTTTTGAAGATTATCTTTAAGCCGTCTCTCCGCAAAAACAAGGAGAAGTTAAGAGTTTTTTGATCTATCTAGATGTGATTGTACTGAACTTAACTACACCTATTAGGTCTTTTTTATAAGTTAAAACCTCTTGCATTTTTAAAATGAATAAGGGACTATGGTAATTAGGTAATTAACCGAAGTTAATTGTCTTTTTACTCACACAAGGAGTTAAAACCATGGCTAAAATTGTTGTTTCCGATCTTCGTCCTGCTGGTGCTGATTTATTCACTGATTCTGAAAGTTTTTTGCATGATTTAACAGAAACAGAAATTGATACTACTCAAGGTGGTATCACTCCTTTTCTAGTAGGTGTGGCCGTCGGAATTCTGATTAGTGCGCGCTATTGCGGGTAATCTTTGTAACAAGAATTATCGTGTTCTTATCCTGCATCTTAAATTTGAGGTGCAGGACAAGATTGTAAGACTGAGACTATACTGTAGAGATAATTTCTAATTGCTGAATTTGTTTTTTAAGCCATTCATAAAATAATTCAGAAACAATTTTGTTTTTTATTTTTTCATCAAGTTCTGGTTGAACAAATTCTTCAACCATAATTAGGTGAAGTCCTTTGGAGGTAATAATAGGTTTGAGTAATTTCGGAGATTGAATCGCAAAAACAGCAGCAGAAACTTCTGGTTTTAAATCTTTTCTGTACACTGTCCCACAATATCCCCCTTTTCTTCGCAGTTCCTTATCTTTGATATATTTATGTGCAGCCTCATAAAAACTTATCTCGTTTTCTTGAATAGCATAATAGAGTTCGATTGCTAAATCTTGATCATCCAAAATAATTTCATACATAACTACCCCAACATAGTCCAGTTGATTTTCATAATAGTGAGGTTCAACTTGAGCAGAAAACAAATGCTTGGCCAGTTTCCCAGAAATTAGAGTATCATAAGCAATTTCTTCAAATTCATCCAGAGATAAAGAGTGCTTTTTCAGCCAATTTACAGTCTCTTGAGTAGTAGGAATGTTATGAATTAATCGCAAACTATCAGCCGTTTTTTGTAAGGCTTCATCATTAACCCCTATACTAGCTTCTTCTGCATATTCTCGGATAAGACGACGAGTAGCAATTGCCTCAATGAGATCAGGAAGTTTCAGAGACAACTTGATTTCTTTTAGGATGTCTTCAGATGTAATTGTGAGTGGATTGGACATAATTTTAACTTTATTTCAAATTGATCACTCAAACTCGATACTATTGAATAAAAGAAAAATTCTTACAATTTAAACCCTCCTTTTTGTAACTTCTTAAACGGATCTAAAACAAAATCAATAATGCGTCGTTGTCGCACAATAACCTCTGCGGTTGCCGTATCCCCCGGACGGAGAGGAATACATTGATCCGCACTGGGCATACAGGTTTGATTAAGGGTTACTTCTACCCGATAGACTTCGATTTTACCATTAGGGGTATCGATTTGAGAAGTGGTGGGCGAAATTTTTGATAACTTCCCTTCTAATAAACCATAATCTTGAAAAGGATAGGCATCAAATTTCAGTTTTACGGGTAAACCCTCTTGTAGTGAGCCACTTTCCGTCGTCGGCATTTGGGCGCGTAGGATTAAAGGAGATTTTCCTGACGCAATTTCAGCAATACGAGTCCCTGGCTGTACGACAGCGCCCGCTTTTTGAATCGGTAATTGAAAGACAATACCACTCACAGGAGCTTTTAAAGTGCGTTGAGACAGTTGAAAATTTAAAGAGTTAATTTGACCTTTGGTTTGCTCAATTTCAGCTTTAAGAGAGGTAACATCCGTCTCGATATTCTTTAATTGTTCTTCAATTTTTAATAGGGCTAGTTCGTTAGAGTGAACTAAAGTTTGTAAGCTTCTTTTTTGTTCACTTAAGCGTAATTTTGCCTGTTCGATATCCGATTGTGATTGCTTAAGAGACTTTTTATAACTACTTTTTTGTTCAGCAATACGCAGCCGTGCTTGTTGAATATCCGCTTTACTTTGTTCATAAATTTTTTGTTTTTCCTGTGCTTCATCTTTCTTTTGAACGACTTGAATTTCTGAAGCAATTCCCTCTTGCCACGCATTTTGATAGCGTTCAATCTCTCTTTGAGCATTAGTTAATTGAATTTTCGCTATTTCATAGGAGGTTTGGAAGTTTTTCCAACTCACCTCTGCTTGTCTCAGTTGGGCATTTTTCTCTGATTCTATCAAACTGTAAGTATTTTTAAGGCTTTCTAAACTTTGCTGTGCTTGGTCAATTTGAGATTGTTTTTCAAGTTCTCCTGCTTGATTTTGCTGTTTTTGAGTTGAGAGAGAAAAAATTAATTGATTTTTTAATAAATTGAGTTGATTTAGGCGATTTAACTGCCCTTCTAATTTATCTTGAGCTTGGATTAAATCACTTTTCACAAGGTCTGATTCTAAAACAATTAATACTTGTCCAGCTTTAACTGATTCACCCTCTTTGACCTCAATTTTAGATACCGTTCCTGTCACCGCAGAATCAAGTTTTATCGTTTCTTCTTGAGGTTCAATTCTTCCTGGTGCTGTTCCGGTTTCATCCACTTTAGAAAGAATTGCCCAAGGTAAACCAATCGCTACAAAAAGAAAGATAAAATAGAGTAATCCTCTTGTCCATGCTCGGGGTAAAGTATCTAACAATTCTTTGGTAGCATAAGACCAATCTTGAGAGGGTTGTGATTCGGGGGTCGATTCGATAATAATATAGTCCTCTTGATTTTTTTCTTGAGAATTTTGAGAATCAACTTTTCCATTAACATTGACATGATCTGGCATAAGAACTCCAATTAGTTAAAGTAAATAGGACAAAGTAATAATTAAAGGGGATTAAGCCACATTTAATTGTTGATGATTGAGATAATAATAATGACCTCGTTTAGCCATTAATTCTTCATGGGTTCCCTGTTCAATAAGAATGCCTTTATCTAGCACTAAAATTAAATCAGCATTACGCACAGTTGAAAGACGATGAGCAATAATCAGGGTTGTTCTTCCTTGTAAAATTTGATTTAAGTTATTCTGAATAATTCGCTCAGATTCAGCATCAAGATGAGAAGTCGCCTCATCTAAAACTAAGAGTTTAGGATTCCCTAATAAGGCTCTAGCAATGGCTAATCTTTGGCGTTGTCCTCCCGATAACATTCCGCCTCCTTCTCCAATTTGTGTTTCATATCCCATCGGTAATTTTTTAATAAATTCATCCGCACCGGCGAGTCGTGCCGCTGACATTACTTCTTCTAATTTTGCCCCCGGATGTCCTAAACTAATATTTTCTCGAATTGTTCCCCCAAATAAGAAAGTATCTTGGTCAACGACACCAATTTGATGACGCAGAGAACGAAGGGAGAGGGTAGTAATATCTTGTCCATCAATGAACACTTTTCCATCCGTAGGAGGATATAATCCTAAGACTAATTTAGAAATGGTTGTTTTTCCTGAACCGCTACGTCCAACTAAAGCAATCATTTGACCTGATTTGATATCAAAACTCAAATTTTCTAAAACATTAATATCACTTTCAGGATGATAACGAAAAGTGACTTGTTGAAAGCAAATATCGCCCTTAATGGGGGGTAAGGTTTGGCGAACTTGATGATGTAAATCTTCTTCGGGTTCAGCTTCTAAAACATCATTAATTCGTTCCACTGCAATGACCACTTCTTGAACTTGATTCCAGAGAATTGTTAAGCGTTGAAAAGGAGTAATCACATTAGCTAGGAGCATATTAAAAGCCACTAATTGACCAATAGTTAACTGATCTTTTATCACCAAAGATGCTCCAAACCAAAGCATTGCAGTGGTCATCAAGGATTCAATTAAGTTACTAAAAATCTGCAAGCGATTACTGATAACTTGCCCTGAAAAACTCTTGGTAATTTCTTGCTGTAATAATTCTTCCCAATGCCAGCGCACAGTCTGCTCAACAGCCGTTGATTTAACGGTACGAATTCCTGATAATACCTCAATTAGATAACTACTCTCATTGGCAAAAGAATTAAAAATTTCTCGTGAAATACGCCGTAAAAATGGGGTAGCAATCAAAGCAAGTAGAAAGAATGGTGGCACAATTACTAAGACCAAAAGAGCCATTTTCCAACTGTACCAAAACATTAACCCAACATAGATAAATACCGTTAGGAGATCAAGTAAGATAGATAAAGCTTCTCCCGACAAAAACCGTTGAATTTTACGATTTTCCTGAACACGAGAAATAATATCTCCCACATAACGAGACTCGAAAAAACTTAAAGGTAGCCGTAAAGTATGACGAATAAACCCCACAATTAAAGCCAAATCCACTTTATTAGAGGTATGATCTAGCAAGTATTGGCGTAAGCCCATCATCATGACTTTAAAAATGCCAAAAATCAATAAACCTAACCCAACGGCAAAAAGCGTTAACTCAGAGCGTTGTACCACCACTCGATCTAAAATTAATTGAGTAAAAATAGGGGTAATCAGTCCAAAAATTTGAATCAATAATGAGGCGATAAAAACTTCAAATAAAACTAAGCCGTAAGGCTTCATCAATTCAAAAAATTGCCAAAAAGGAGTAACTGTTTCTTGAGTATTTTTTAAAAAAGCCGTTGGCTGTAATAATAGGGTATAACCTGTCCATTTTTCTCGAAATTCTCGGTAAGTGAGAGTCAATTGTCCGATAGCGGGATCGCCGATAATGACTTCCTTGCGGGTGATCTCATAAACAACAATATAGTGTTTTCCTTCCCAATGAGCGATCGCAGGTAAAGGTTGTTTAGCCAATTGGTCTAAACTAGCTTTGACAGGACGAGTAGAAAACCCGACACTTTCAGCGGCAGCGACTAAACCTCGTAGAGAAGCACCATTGCGATCAACATTAGCAATATCCCGTATTCGGTTAACACTGAACCGTTTACCCCAATAACGTGAGATCATAACTAAACACGCTGCACCACAGTCGGAAGCACTTTGTTGAGCAAAAAAGGGATAGCGACGGATAATACGCTGTAACCAATGTCCGATCCGAGAAGTGGGAGTCGGAAAATAGGCTTTTTGAATTTTTCGCCCTGGTTGGATTTCTTCGGCAACAACTGACCAATGATTCGTTATTTCTAGTTGAGACGATTCTAAGGATGGTAAATGCTCCGATTTAAGGAGTAAGGCATTGCGAGTTTGTGCTTGTTGCAACAGTCTTTCTCGAATGGAAGGATAAGCATTTAATAAGGAAAAAATGACTGTATATGGCAAAAAACAAAGCTTTAAATTTAAAGAAGCCCTAGCATCATAAGGCAGAAAATTTTCTTCAGGAAAGAGTGTCAATTCCCCAAAAAACTCTCCTGTGCCTAAAGTAGCGATTAATTCATCATCAGTATCTAAGAGTCTAACTTTACCCAAAATAATGATATAAATACCAGCCTTTGATGTAGAACTTTGCCAAAATTTACCGACTTTCGGCGTAATAGACTGAATTTGACTCAGACATTGCTGAAAATGGCTTTCAGAAAGGGTCTCACCAAAGATACGATTTAAAGTTAGTACAGACAGAGTAGGCTGAGATTGTTGGGCCATAGAATTCTCTCACTTGAAAATGCTTTGTCGAGAAATTAAGCAGGGAGTAGAAAAACACATTCAACTTTTCTGGCAGAAAGCTAAACCTATTTTTCTAGGTCTGTAGATGATAAATCCCTGATTATAATTCGACATTTATGGGTATTTTCAAGAGAATCATCCGGTCTTTCCGGATGATAACTCGTGGATAATCCCATTTTGTGCAGTAGTCGATTAATATGACGTTCATTGACTTCTATCCCCAATTCTCTAGCTAAATGCTGACTTAACCACTTGCCAGTCCATCTTCGAAAAGCATAACCGTAATCTTGAGGACTATGATTCACAAGTTCTTGTAATCGATCCAAATATTGATCGTTAATAGTTTTAGGGCGACCAATTGGAGAGTTCTGCCATTGGTGTGCCATTCCTGTCTTTGCCATCAATATCCAATGTCTGGCGGTCGCTGGACAACAGTTCAAGATTTGGCAGATTTCGCTTTGGGTTTTTCCTTCATCAGTCAACAACATGATTAAAATCCGTTGGCGATACTGTTCCGATAGTTCCTTTTGAAGAGTATTTTCAAGTGTTTTACGCTGAAACACAGTCAAATAACGATTGACTACTTTATTTGGCTCAGGATTAATCAGGTTATTCATGTTTCTATAAGTGTTGCTTATAAGTGTTGCTTGTGGTGCAGAGAACGCCTGAAAGACTTGCTGTACAAGGAGTCCGATTGGATAGGGGGATTGTCAGGAGAAGCAACTTGATGAGATGCTTAAGTTCACCACTAAAAGACATCGCTATGTTGGCCCCTCTCCTTTATCTTTAACTGTTTGAGCAACTAAGTCAATGGATTAACAGTGCGAACGCTGACAGGGGGACAAGCAAGCTGAAAAGCTTATGTAGCATGGAATACAGACACAGACTCCCAAAAAAGATCAGTTATATATAGTAAACATGACCTAGATAACGAAAATGATAAGTGAACTATATCAGAAAGTCTTAGAGAATGAACTGGGACGAGCCAGATATCTACTGTTGTTAATGATAGTTGGAACCTTGCAAATACTAAAGCAAGCCAAGTTAGAGATATTAGCAGAAGCACTACCCATACCAATCCTGTTCAAGAGTCAGAGAAAAAAACTAAAAAGATTTTTAAAGCTAGAAATTCTGAAGATTGAAAGAATCTGGTTTCCGTGCCTAAAAGAGATATTAAAACAGCCGGAGAGATTCACAATAAAAGGATTAGTATATATGGCCATAGACTGGACGAGTTTGGGAGCAATTAATATCTTGATGGTGAGTCTAATTTATGACAAGAGAGCCATCCCAATCTATTGGGAGATATTAGATAAAAAAGGAAGTAGTAAGGGAGTATCTCATTTATGCAAGTGAGTAATTATACTTATCCCTAAAACTGGTTTCTAGCAAGGCTTTCAAAATAGCTTGACATAAAACCTGATTTAGGGGTTACAAAGGTGAGATGCTCCGAAGTAGTAATCTCGAAGAACAAAAGCGAGTATTAGAAAAAGTATTGACCGTGCTATCAGGTCATAAAACAGTAGTCTTAGGAGATAGAGAATTTTGTTCAGTCAGCCTAGGAAGATGGCTTCAGGAGCAGAGTGTATACTTTTGTTTAAGACAAAAACAAAGTACAAATGTGAAGACAAAGGAAGGAGTTTATCAAGAAATGAGAGGATTGGGTTTAAGTCCAGTAACTCAACTATTTTTGAAGGATGTAAATATTACCAAAGAGCGGGGATTTGGCCAGTTTAACTTAGCTGGTAAATGGAAAAAAACCTATGGAGGTTTTCGTACAAAAGAACCCTGGTATATTCCGACTAACTTGGGAGATTTAGAGACGGCAATAATGGCCGATCAAAAAAGATTTGATATTGAGGAGATGTTTCGAGATTTTAAGTCGGGAGGCCATAGCTTGGAAGGTTCTCAATTAGCACCGCAATACCTATCAAAGTTGATAATTTTTATAGCTATTGCATATACAAGTGCCACACTGCAAGGTAAAAAAATTAAGGATATGGGAATCCAAAAATATGTAACAAGACCTGAAAAAAGATATAACTGGAAGGTGTCCTAGAAGATCAATACTTAATATCCTTGTTCCAAGGGTCTGCCTTGGAATAGGATCTCGGTGGGGGGATTATTTCAGGAGCAACCCCATAGGGAGAGCCACCAATTCACAGAATAACCTGATTATGGTTCGGGGGTCATTCTGCCAATCAGGGACTCTCCCCGGCAGATTTAGCTAAAAATTAACGACGGGGTACAGAAGCCTCGATGTTAATATTCATGGCGGAGACTCTTGGCACGGGATTGCCTTTGGCGCTACCGAGACCTCGGGCCATAGCCAAGAAGCTGGAAGGATCGCCAGCTTTGGGTTTTTGATCTTGGGGAACATAGCGACGGACAGAATTCTGCCAAACGATTTGAGGGAAGCCCAAAATACCACGGTAGTAGCCATCGTAGCGAGGCGAGGTGATGTTGAAGGGCCGTTCACCGATGTCGCGGCTGGCTAGGGTGCGACGACGTTGGTAGGGAACGGTATCATAACCAAAGCTTTGCAGATACTCGTCACTGTTGAGAAGTTGATCGACAAAACCCTGAATACCTTTGGTGGCAACGACAATCGACCAAGCAATTTTTTCTCTTTCGCTATAGACATCGCGACCGAGAACTCTTTGTACTACCTGTTCGACAAAGCGATAGTTGCTGTTTTTCTCGTAGAAGCTGTTATAGAAGGTTTTCGATAACAGTAGGCCACGAATGAAATCCCGCACCGATAATTGTCCATTGCGTAATTGGGATTCGAGGAAGGGTTCCCGATCCCATTTGAAGGCATGGAAGAAAATCTGACGGTAAGCGGCTTCGATTAAATCGTCCAGGTCGGTAGGGGAGAGGACATTTTCCGTCGTGTAAACTTTCGGTTTTTCGTCTCCACCGATATCATAACCAGCTACCCGCACGTTTTGGGACTTGGGGGCGTAATTTAAAAGAGGAATGGCCAAGGGTAAACCTCCGTATCCTTAGAAATGCTTAAAAAACTTTCCTCCTAATGATAAGGGAGTAGGTGCCAACTAGAAAAGAAATATTAAAAATTCTTACAATTGTTAAGAAAAGTTGCTTACCATCTGGGGAGCGCCGGAGCGGGGAGATGGGAGAAAAAACTGATAACTGATCACTGAATTTACCAGCCACTAATCGAATAGGATGAAGGTTCGGGGGAATCACTAGAGACTGACTCCGATGACTGATTGCGAGATTCAGCACAGAAAGTGGCCGTATTAAAACCGCCAAAACGTTGAACTGTGCTAGTGCGGAGACGTAAATCGGCATCGGCAAACCAAAAACGCTCGATCGAGGTCATAGTTTCGTATTCTGTAATTAAGACTAAACCTTCCTGTTCATCAATGTGATAACGGCCGGCCACAGGAACGATTTCCGCATAACCTCGCTCCCGCAGGAGAACACCAGCTTGGGGATTATCTTCATCGGGAATTAGCGCAAAAACGGTGGTTCCTTGATGATTTTCGTCTTCTTTGTCCCACTGCATTGAACCATCCCAACTGACAAAGGCACCCCCCACAGTCTTAGCGGGATCGACTTCGTGCATTTCACAGATAGCGATAATTTTCGGGTTATCGGCGCTTAAAGCTTCCACATAAATCTCGGAATCGCCAGTTTCTGAGCGTCGAAAGGGTAAATGATGGGTAGTGCGCTGAGATTGCCACTGTCCCGCACTTTTCTGAAAAAAGGTCATCCCGTCCATAGTTTTTATCCTCTATTTTTTCTATCTATTTTAACGCCATCGTCCTTTTCTGTAACCCTTGTCCCCCTCTCTCTCTCATTCATCCCCAAAATAATCATGATCAATTCTCTTGATTTCATAGATTTCTTTGGTCGATACACCTAAGTTATAATCAATCATCAATTGACCTAATTCTTCCCCATCAATCAGCACTATTTTTATCTCATTTCTGGGGGCATATTCTAAAGCCTCTTTGGTAAAATAGGAAGTGGTGATAAAAATACCTTTTTTGGCTCCTTGTCCCGCTAATGCCCCGACAAATTTCTGGATTTCTGGACGACCAACGGCATTATTATCAGCCCATCTTTTGGCTTGAATATAGATTATATCTAAACCGAGTCTATCTTCTTTTATTATCCCATCAATCCCTTGATCACCGCTCTTACCCACCGCTTTACCAGCATCTCTAATCGAGCCACCATAACCCATCTTTACCAGTAATTCTACTACTAATTTTTCAAAATTATCTGGGGATAATTTTCGCAAAATAGAAAGTAAGTCTGTCGCTAATGCTTGACGAATTTCTTTATAGGAGTTTCCTAGTAATTCCTCTGGTGTTTGTTCTTGCTCAGAAGCTGATAAATTGCTGTCAAGAGTAATAGTTTCATTTTGCTTATTGACTCGATTGAATTCTTGAAATTCGGGAAACTGTCTCAGAAATTTGGCATCAATTCGAGCAGGATTTTGAGATAAGATTTCTTTTCCTTTCTCAGAAATTACAAAAGTTGCCCTTTGGGGTGACTCAATTAATCCCGCTTTCTTTAAATAGGTTTTTGCCCAACCGACTCGATTAGCAAAAATTTCTTGTTGTCCACTGGGAAGCATTTCTTTTCTTTCCGCTTCCGTGACTTGAAACTCTCTGACCAAGACTTCAAGAATTTCTCGATATTTATAAACCTTGCCATCTGCAAGTATTTTTAATAGGGGCAACATAATCGATTGAAAATCGGGAATGGGCATAGTTCAGATGAAAAGCGGGGGCAGTCATCACAATTATACAGCAACAAGCTCCAAGAATTTAGATAATAATACCAAATCTGTTTTTAATAGTGCGATTAACTCCCAATCGAACTTTAAAAACCCACTCCCTACCTCCCTAATTACCCACTTCCCAGAAAAGCCTTTTCAGTGATCAGTAAACAGTAAACAGTGAACTAAAAACTCACATCTGATAACTCTCCAGAAGCTTAACTCAGTAAAAAAGACCTATTCGGATGGACAAGAAAGCCTTTTTTCAGTGCTTCTCGTCCTAATAACATCCGAAAACCCATGACATCGCGATTAGTCAAGGTTAATTCGATCGGCCATTGACGACCGCCAAGCAATACATTTGTTCTGATAACGGGACGTAGTTGACTTTGACCACCAGAATTTTTTACCTGTCGCCATTCGAGGATTTCTGCGGTGGTGGTGACAGTGTGGTGACTATCTTTTTGGTAGGGATGAACTTGAAAGCGCAGCCAATTGCGATCGCCATCTCGAAAAGGATGCAGATGAAAAGCGTGTAGGACCGAGGAGCGAGCGCCTGTATCAATCTTGGCCTTGATTTTGGTAATGCCTAAATCGGGTAAATCGAGCCATTCTCGCCAACCGATGATGATTTTATCGGGTTTCATCCGTCTATTTAGTTTTTTCTTCTTCAATCTCCCGCTGCATTTGGGCGATTTCTTCGGGAGTCATCGCTTCCAGGCGTTTTTTAAAGACGGCATCTTCGTAATCTTTGCGCTGTTTGCCGTAGGTCATATTATCGGTGGCGACTCGAAACAGATAGGTAAAAATCCAACCGATGACACCACCCACCAACACCGCTTGACTCCAAATTCCCGCCGAAGCACTATCTAAACCAGTTTTTTGCAGGATAATGTAGAGGATGCCGCCCATAGCAAACATCCCTATACCGATCCCGATGACATCAATGCGTCTCATGGGTTTTTTTGGGTTGATAACTTAAGCTTTGAGGGTACGACGTTGGGGACGGAAGTTAAGGAAAGGACTTAACAACAGCATCCCGGGGAAAAAAAAGCTCATCAGAAAGTACATAAACCCTCTTTCCCAAGAAGATGCCACATACCAGCGCGTATTGAGGTAGTAATAGATAACGGCGGGAATGACGAGCAAATACAAGACACTGAGAGATAGGTAGATCAGGGCGATGATAATGGTTTCTTGCGTCAGAATTGATTGCATAAGGATTGATTTTTCTCAATGGCTGTCGGTGAACGGCAATTCACCTGCTGATTATTTTACCCTGTCTTTCCCCCTTTGCGGCGATCGAATTGGCGGACTAAAATAATTTACTGAAAATACTCTTGCCAATTAAATTATTTGTGATATGATAGAAAATTGTCGGTTAAATAACGGGGGCGTGGCGGAATGGTAGACGCTACGGACTTAAAATCCGTTGAGCCTTATAAGCTCGTGAGAGTTCGAGTCTCTCTGCCCCCATCCATTGGAGTCTATATTTAATTAAACTGAGTGTTGGATATTCTAGTACAAATGTTCATGCTCCTAGTAAAAACTTGTTCAGCCAGCCCTATCTAAAATATCCAATAATTCTAGGGGATGATCAATGAGATGATCAGGGTTAAATTGAGTGAGAATTTGAGGGGAATTAAAGCCCCAGGCGACTGCCACCACTTGCACTCGACTTTTTTGGGCAGCAGTAATATCTCTAGTTTCATCGCCGACATAAATCATTTCATTGGGGCAGAATTTATTTTGTCGGATCAGGCGATCAATAATTTTGTGTTTGCCGAATAAAGGCGTTCCCGAATAGATAAAATCAAATAAACTTAAGAGTTGATTATTGGCTAAAAATATGGTAACGTTTTCTTTGGTATTAGAAGTTATTATTCCTAATCTATAGCCTCTTTCTCTAAGAGTTACGAGGCATTGATGCCAGCCATGGAAGGGTTTCAGACATTCAATTTGTTTATTTAATTCCCGTTTAACTTGATAGAGTAAAAAAGGGATTTTAACGAGGGAAACTTGAGATTGTTTAATAATTTCTTGGGAACTAAGGTTTTTTAGTCTGGCCAAATCTTCCTCATTGACGGGTTGATAACCAAAATTTTTAGCCAAACGATTGACAATCTCCACGAAAGTATCGTGGGTATCGGCGATAGTACCATCAAAATCGAACACTACTACTTTAATTGTCATCTTGTGCGGGGTGAGGGGAATGAGCTAAATTAGCTTGGGCATTACGTCGCCACTGCTGGGGTTTGATTCGACGCAGGGCCGACGAGATGAAACGACGATCCCACTCCTCTATAGTTAGATTAGCTAATTCCTCCAATCTTGGCGAGAGGTTTTCGGGACGAGGTTGAAAATCCTCCACGTCGGTAACTTGGGCAAAACGTTGATTCCAAGGACAGACATCTTGACAGATATCGCAGCCAGCTACCCAACCCTGTAAATTCTTGGCAATTTCTGTAGGCAAAGTTACAGCACGATTTTCGATAGTATGGTAGGCAATACAGCGATTAGCATCCACCACAGAGGGGCTAACTATTGCCTGGGTCGGACAGGCGCTTAAACAACGGCTACAGGTGCCACAATGGGCGCTATGGGGTCGATCAGATTCTAAAGGTAAATTAGTTAATATTTCCCCTAAAAAGACCCAACTGCCGTAATTGCGGGTAATTAAGTTACCATTCTTGGCAATCCAGCCGATCCCTGCTCTTTGCGCCCAAACTTTATCCTGTACTGGTCCAGTATCCACATAGTAACGGGTTTGAATTTGCTCCCCCTGACTTTCTAACCATTGACTGAGGGCTTTTAATTTTTTACTTAATACTTTGTGATAATCCCTTCCCCAAGCATAACGGGAAATTTTGCCATGGTTTTGTTCTTGACTGTGTTGCTGGGGGGTGTAGTAGTTAAGAGCGAGACAAATTAGCGATCGCACTTCTGGCCAAAGAGCTTTGATATCCTGTCGTTTCGGGTTAGTCATCCAATCCATATCAGCGTGATAACCCCGCTCTAACCAGCTTTTTAGATGGGATACCGCCGAGTCTTGGCTGTCCACAGAGGCAATACCGACTCCATGGAAGCCTAACTCTAGCGCTTTTTCTTTGATTTGTGTTTCTATCAGCATAGAAATATCTTAAGTCAAGTATTTGTAACAATTTTTTGTAATTATAAATTTTTTGTTACATAATGGGCTGGTAAAGAAGTAGCGAATATCGTCCTCACCGCTCCCCAAAGACTGGACTTTAGCCAACAAATCACCGTTTTACGCAATGCTGTAGTGGACATGGGTGCGGATCCTCTTGCCTAGTTTTTCAACTAATCTCTATCTTTAATTTTGACAAAACAACTACCTTGATCCATAACTCCTAGCCGAGAGGTTAGGGGTTGTTTTTGAGCGAGAGCAGTTATCTTAATGGTGAAGTAGGAGGTCTCTGGTTTGAGGAAACGCCAGAACTGCGGAACAGTAGTCGGTCGTCCGGGGATGATGCCAAATCCCGACATACTTCATCATCAATTAATTAACAGCCGTCCCCAAAATACTTATACTTTGCTAGTACAATTATAGTAATAATTAAAACAAATAACCATGGCTCAACCGATTACCATCGAAGATATCTATAAACTTTTTGAGAAAACTAACGAAAAGTTTGAACAATCACGCCAAGAATACGATCGCCGGGCTACTGAAGCTAAGGCCGAAGCTGATCGCCGGGCGGCTGAAGCCGATCGCCGTTTAGCCAAGCTAGAAAAAACAGTAGCCAATACCAGTCGTGCTGTGGATAGTTTAACCACTCGCTGGGGAAGATTTGTCGAGGAATTAGTCGAACCTGCTGTTATTGGCCTATTTCGTAGCAAA
>JAADBR010000039.1 GCA_009995705.1 Microcystis aeruginosa W13-11 | reverse complement strand
TTAGCGCAAGATGTCTTAGAGATTATTACGATATTTTCCGCTAGATTGTATGGCTCTAGAAGCGATAAAAATAGAAAAATCGTAGAGGAGTTAAGAGACGTTGCTACTAGGATTAAAGACTGAGTTAAAACTAAATAATCAACAACGCTCATTATTAGCCCAACACGCAGGAACCGCACGTCATGCTTGAAATTGGGGTTTGGCTTTAACCAAGCTAACCCCGATGAAAAAATCAAGTTTCCTACGGCTATCGACCGACCTAAATGGTTGGTAGCATTGGTAAAATCAGAGCATGATTGGTATTATCAAGTGTCTAAATACGCTCCCCAATGGGTGTTAAGAGCTTTGTCCGATGCTTGGAAAAGATGCTTCAAGAAGATAGCTAAACCACCAAATTTCAAGAAGAAAGGTAAACAGGATAGTTTCACTTTAGATGGCAGCATTAAAGTGGCCCATCTAAAGATAAAAGTTCCTGTGATTGGTTGGTTAAAAACCTACGAGCGGCTACCGGATGGATACCAGCCAAAATCTGTCACTATTAGTAAAAAAGCTAATAGGTGGTTTATTAGTTTTAAGATGGAAGTTGAACAGCAAACAACCAATAAAACTCATGATGTAGTTGGTTGTGATCTGGGAATTAAATCTTTAGCTACTTTATCGACAGGTGAGACGTTTGAAGGCTTTAAAAGTTATCGTGAATACGAAAAACAATTAGCCAGACTTCAATACTTGAACCGACATAAGGTAAAAGGTTCAAATAATTGGAACAAAGCCCAACGGCAAATAGCTAAACTTCATTTTAAAATAGCTAATATCCGTAAAGATACGTGACATAAACTCACCACTTATTTAGCCAATAACCACGGCAAGATAGTAATTGAGGATTTAAATGTGTCTGGGATGATGGCTGATCACAAATTAGCTAAAGCCGTTCAGGATATGGGTTTTTACGAGTTGATCATAAAACTCAGTTGTATGGTTCGGAATTAATCATAGCCGATAGGTGGTTTCCTAGTAGTAAAACCTGTTTCAATTGTGGGTACAAAAAAGAGTCTCTATCTTTAACTGAAAGAGTTTTTGAGTGTGAACAATGCCATGTAGTTTGCGGTCGAGACTTGAACGCTAGTCTAAATCTAGCTTCTTTGACGGTGAATTCCACCGTGTCAGCTTGTAGAGTAGATAGTGCCGACACTACTACAGTGAAGCAGGAAGTTAACGTCAAATTTGCTCATGAGTAGATTTGAGTAGGTTTAATAGAACGGTATAAGTCTTATGTCCCTACCATTAATATCGTGCCGGCTGTAGGGGCGCAAGGTGGTCAGTGAGTTTATCGAACTGCTTGCGCCCATTATGTAACATGGTGAACATTTTTCACCTGATGTCCAGAAGACACCGAAGTTTTCACCCAACACTGTCTACTTAAAACTGCAATCTGATAACTGATAACTGAAACCTCCAACCGCTTGATCGAGAAATTATTAAACTAATATTTCGCAATATAGACAAAATCAGGAACTAGGTTATAATCTAAAACGTCTATAGTCGTTTTACTAACTTTTTGCTTGAGGTAATTGTGTTTAACAAAATTTCCCTTGTCGCTGGTTTTGCCGGTTTAGTTGCCCTAACCACCCTTGGTGCTGTACCCGCACAAGCAGGACCACAAAATAACGAAATCCTGATCAGTCAACTGCGCGGCCATAACACCTACAGAGGTGAGCCACAACTCAACCCCGGCGACTATGTATTAGGTCGCGTCCGGGGAACCGTGGGTGGTATTATGTCCATCCAATTGATCAGACCTGTGACAGTGGATGGCAAAGAAATTTTCAGTGCTGACTTTGCTGACGGAACCACCGCTCGTATTGTTGGGGATGCCATGGGTGGTGATGACGTGATTTTGCAAGTGGTAGATGGCAAATTAGTTTATGTGGGTAAAGCTCGTCCCTATTGGGTTTCCCGCTTGAAACTAAAATCGGAAATCGCCGTCAGTAGCACTCGCTCGCAACTTTTAAGAGAACTTAACCAAAAAGAACCCGCTTGGGGACTTCCCGCTTTACCCCCGGAAACCAGAACCTTTACGGAAGTTGCTCCTCAACCCGCTCCCGCGCCTAGTGTATCTCCTATCCGCGGACTTTGGTAGTGGCAAGACATCAGGACAAAATCTCTTGTCTTTAGACTGAGAAGGGTGAAAACTTTCCTCACAATCTAACCAATTTGGACTAAATAAATCCCTCTTTTTCAGATAAAAGGGGGATTATTATTGCTCTCTTAGGTTTGGTGGGTAAAATGTATTTTAAGATACAGTCCTGCTGGCGAGGGAGTGGAAGGAACCACACCAGACACAGAGGACAGAAAGATTGATCGCTTCTATAGTAAGTTAAACTGATCACGCAAAGAATTAAGAGAGCCATGACCGAATCCAGATAGGGAAATTTCCCGATATTCACTCTGGTTCAAAAGACTGATTATTAAATTTCAAAGTCCGACAATTCTCCGTCACCGTCCGTACCACATCATCGGGCGCACCATCGGGAATTTCGGCTTCGATCTCCAGTGTTACCTTAACCCTGGCCCCACTGAGTCGGGTGAGATGCTGGATTACCTCGTTAGCGATCGCTGGAGCGTCTCGATTGATCCGCAGGGGATCGATCGAGACAATACCGTAAAACCTCCGCAGAACCGGCTTTTTCTCAACCAGATCATCGGGGGACTCTTTCGCAGTTAATCCAAGAGTAGCGGGTAAAGATGGCGGCCTATCGGGGTTACTAGAGATAACGGAATCAGTCTCGGCAGTGGTCGGGGGGTTAGCTGGTTTCTCGGCCTCTAGCTGCCCCATGGCTACATCAGGCTTAACCAGAAGGCTGCGACTGCTGATACTCGGGTTGATATCCCGAAGGATGACAAGACCAGTATATCTTTGCTTCGCCTCATCCCAGCCCTCTGCATAGGCGAAGTTCTCCTGTACAAGCGTAGAACGGACTCCGTTCCGCACGGTTTGAAGTAGAACATCCTGGTTCTTGAGACGGGGCAAGTAAAGGTACTGCGCTAGGTACTCCCACAGACGTTTCAGATCGATGTGGTTAGTTGAACGCCACAGGTATTTGTCGAGGGACTCCTTCCGCAGGTTGTCACCAGAGTAATCGTTAATCAGTTGCCCCTCATGAAGCAGTTTGCGGCTGGCTCGATCGATAGGGGAATCATCCCCCTGAAGAGGGGTTTCAGTCCAGTGGATGCCTTTCTGGGGGTCGGTTTGATCTGGAACCAGCAGCCACCTATAGGTTTGGTTGAGGATCATGCTTACCTCCTTGTCGGTTTGGTCGCGCTTGCTGATGGCCTGTTTGCTCTGAGAAACATCGAGATTGAGCGCGTCCTTATCCGCCACAATCGAATCCCAGGCAAGATATCCAGCGACGTTCTTCTCTAAGTTTTCCAAGTTCGATTTATCAGCGGCAACAAATACCAGCGTATTCTTGTAATAGCGGGGGCTACCCCCTCTCTGATTGAGAATTTCCGCCACTAAACGCCGAGCGGGGCTATCCTCAGCAGATTTGCCGTGGGATTGATCGGGACTAAGAACCACGAGCCGCAGGCCGAGATTAGGATCATCGGGAATATCAGCAGTAGATTCTGGGGCAATATGAATCGCTCCAAACTCGCCCCGCTGCTGGTCGGCCTTCAAGCGCCGGACAATTTCTGCTATCACTTTATAGCGCTCCTCAAAGAGCAGGTTTGCCCGATCTTGGGCGGTGCGGGTAACGTTGGGCTGGTTAGAAATCCAGTAACGGTTGCCATCGATATAGAGATAGGTGGCTCGATCCGTCAGTCGCCGGAGGGCATCCCCAAAGATGGCTACAGTCTCCCCCGGCTGCACACAACCCAGTTTGATCCTCTTATCTTCCAGACCTCGGTTAGCGGCCCGAATCGTGGGAGCCGAGCCAAGGTAAATAGTGCGCGTGACCCGACGGCAAGCTGAATAGCGTCCCAGATTGGAATTTTGGCGATCGATGTCGAGGGGCAGAGAATTGGGGCCATCCACATCTTTTTCGATGATCGGAACCCAATTATCATCTAAGTAGCGGGTTAACTCTGATTGTACCTGGGCATCGTCCATGGGGACGTGGGCGGGCATGATCAGGAGGCTCTTATCGTCCCGCTCCCAAAGGGAATGGATAACTTTCGCCATTAGGCGCAGCACGCCTCTAGTGCGCTGGAATTTATCGAGGGTTGACCAGTCGGAGTAGAGGCGATCAAAAAATTCTGGGTGAATGGGATAGGCTTCCCGCAGACGGCGCCCGTAGTCAGCCTCCCGGCATTCGCTAGGAAACTCCTGGGCCTGGGTGCGATACATCTCGGAGAAAGCTTTAATAACCGCATCCCTTGCCACATATAGTTCCGAGTCAGTCATGGTCTGGAACAGGCGGCGGCGGACGATCTCGAAACTCTCCTCGGCACTGGCGGGTCGCCAGGGGGATTGGACGCGCCCGATCGCATTTTTAAGGCGGTCTAGGGCCTCTTTGCCCCGTTCTCCTCCGGTTTCAACGTCTGTAGTCCGTACTTCTCCGGTTTTTTCGTCAACGGTTTCCGAAGCGGGGATACTCACAGCCAAGAGGGTCTGCTGGGCATTTTTTGCCGACTCGCTCAGGGTTTGGGCAAAAGTAAACTGGGTGTCAAAACTACCGCCGGCAATATCGTTCTGGTCGTGCAATTGCCTGGCATAGGCAACCCATTCATCGATCAAGATCAAACAGGGTGAAAAACGATTAAACAATACCTTGAGTGCGTCCCCGGGATTAGTGGAAGTTTCATCGGCGTTGCGAACCAGAGCGTAGCCCTCAGCACCGCCGAGTTGCCAAGCTATTTCTCCCCACAGGGTCTTGATTTGAGGGCGATTTTGCTTGTTGTGTTCCGGTTTATAGGGAGGGATGCCACTAGGCTGGAGTTTAGTGCCTACCAGAACAGCAATGTTGACATTTTCGGGGGGTTTTTTAATGTTCAGAGCTTGGAAGATCGACTCCATACCGGGAAGATCTTCGATCGCCAAAGCATTGCAGAGATGGTAGAGGGCCAGCATGGCGTGGGTTTTTCCGCCACCGAAGTTAGTTTGCAGTTCAATCACCGGCTCGCCGCCATTACCACTCAGACGCAGCAGGGCATTGGTCAGAAGTTGTTTGAGTCCTTCGGTGAGGTGGGTGCGGCGGAAAAATTCCGTCGGGTCGCGGTATTCGTCAGAGCCTTCATCGAGATAGACTTGCCAGAGGTCGGCGGCAAATTCGGCCTGTTGGAATCGTCCGGAAGCCACATCGGGGTGGGGGGTGGCGATTTCCCGCCAGGGTTTCAATCCCGACATCGGTTGTCCCTCCGTCGGGGCGATCGCTTTGCGCCGTGTCTCTCGCCGGGCCTGTTCTTCAAAGCGAAGTCTGAGGATCTCTTGCTTCTGCTTCTCCACCTCTTGGGTGTCGGCGGAAACCGATGTCAGTAGGCGAGAGATGCTATCAAAAGCCCGGTAAGCATCGTCGAGGCTGAAAGCATCGTTATGGGCCCAGGCGTTGCGCACATCTCTTAGTTCACTGGTCAGAGAGCGATCGCTTCTGCCTAGGGTTTTCTTAAAAACTTCATTCCACTGCTCCCAGAGGACAATTAGCAGGGCCGAAACGTCTTCTTTGAGGACGGCATCACCTGTCCTGCGGATCGTGTAGCTCTCAGGGAGGCAACTTAAGGCCACGGCGACCCACTTCTGGCCGTAGCTTGCTTTCATTTCTCGTTCTATGAAGGGGTAGAGTCCCTCTCTGAGGAAATCTAGGGCGCGTCCGACTCGTTCACGATTGCTGATTGCCATGGGATTTGATGAGGGGTTACTTTTATAATGCCTCAATTTGGGAGAGATAACCACAGGAAGGGGGATTTTGAACCACGGAGGTCACAAAGTTTGAGGAACCACAAAGGCACAAAGGTCACAAAGTTTGGGGAACCACAAAGGCACGGAGGTTACGGAGTTAGGGAGAACTGGGCAGACGGAGAAAACCCATTTGAGAAAAGTGGTGATCAAAGGTAAAGACTTCAGTGATATTTTCCTGCTTCATAACAACATAGGAGGTACAGTCGGTAAAAGACCATTGTTTGTCTGTATTATGTTTTTCAAAAATCTGCCATGTCTGCAATGCTATGATTTCAGAAACCCAGATGATTTTTAAGATTTTTTTGGTGATAATAAAATCAATTTTTTTCTTGAATTGCACCGTTTTTGTGTAACCAACATTGACCAGAATTAAAGTGTAAAGCTCATCCAGTACATAATTTGTCGTCACCAAGACAATCCCTTTTACTTGATGATTAAATTCTACCGCTCTGGCATGGTTATCGTCATTTTTGTCGGCCAAAGCAGCCAAAGTACTTGTATCTACAAATATCTGTTTCATTGGGGTTGGGAATAAAGATAGCGATCATGATTGATAGAAGAATTTTCTAGACAACCGGGTACAGCATCATCTCCTAGCGTTTCCCAAACTTTCCAAGCTTCTTCATCAATAGGTTCTGCTTCAGAAGCTATTGCTTGATTTAGCTTTTCTCTCAGAATGTTTTGTTCTGATTTAGGTAATGATTGAATTATTTGAATGATGGAATCGACTAACTGAGTATTCATGGTATTAGTTGATGATGTTTTAAAATTCGTGATTTTGTTTGAACCACAAAGGCACAAAGGTCACAAAGTTTGGGGAACCACAAAGGCACGGAGGTCACAAAGTTTGAGGAACCACAAAGGCACAAAGAACACGAAGGGGGATTTACCACAAAGGCACAAAGGTCACAAAGTTTGAGGAACCACAAAGGCACAAAGGTCACAAAGAAAAGGATAGTTGTTCGGGGGAGGGTTTATATTCGTTGGCTAGACGGGTGATTTCTGGCCAAGAGGTGACGAGGGTATTGTAGGCTATGCCTTCTTGGGTCCAACCTTTTCTGTCGCAGAGGCTATAAAGTCTATAGGCGAGTTCTTTGGCTAAATCGGCTTTGTTTCCTAGTTTAGCCAAGAGTTCTGCCGCTCCGGTTTCGCCCTTTTTATCGAGGGTATGGATGAGGTGTTGGGTGATTTCCCAGACGGGTATGCGCTCATCTTTTTCTGGATGACCGTCGGTTTTGAGCTCTTCACGCTTGAGTAGTCGCACTTTACCTGCTTTGGCTTCTAGTATGCCGGCTTCAACCATGCCCTGAATACTGGTGTTTTTGGCTTTGGACAGGGTTTCTGCATCGCCATATAGTGCTTCGTTGAATTGGTACTGCTCGAACCAAGTGAGCGCCCAACGGGTATCACTATCAAATTCCCCTTCCTGTTCGGTGAGAAATTGGTCGAGAATCTGGTTAATCAGTTGCAGGGCCGTGCGAACACGCAGAGGGGAGCCGTTAGATTCGAGGATGGCGGCGTATTTGGAGTAGATTGCCATCCCGGGCCCAATACTGGCTTGGGCGAGGTCAACGGGGGCAATATTGCCCTGTTGCAGCAGTTTTAGGGCTTGGGGAAGGTCGCGCTTCAGTTCGTTGAGGAATTGACGGCGGCCGGCTTTGGGCGCATCGGCGGGACGGGGACGACACACGAGGACGATGGAGGAGGCGAGGGCATTAGTGCCAAGTCCAACACTGCGGTTACTCAGTTCAGTTCGCATTGGCCATGTGCCACCAATGGAAAAATCAGATTTAATCAAACCTTCGAGCATCGTTTCCCATCCGGTGGAAGAGACAACAGCATTCCCCTCGTCATCATCACTGTCTTCTGTTTCTGCCTGTTTAAAGGCGTAGTAAACCGTCAGAGGGTAATCTGAGTGAGCCATCCCATTCATTCGTCCGAATGCTTTGCCTAAGCCCTCCTCAAAGAAGGATTGAGCTTTTTTTTTATCACCCCCAAAACGATAGGGTGTAGCGACTAATTCAGGGGCTTTCGGTACGAGTAAAGTGCTGAAGATGTTTGGATAGACTAAGTTAAGGGAACGTCGCAACCAGACATAGAAAAAGTCCGCAAGGTCGGCATAGCCTATGTTGTCGTAGTATGGGGGGTCTGTAGAGATGATTCTGGGTGCTATTTCGTCATTACTTTTAGCAGTAGCATCGAGTTGAATAACTTGTCCTTGGCCGGAACAAGAGGATTTTTTAATAACGTCAACTACCCAATCAATTGCACCATTAAAATTGCCTGTCGAGTCACTCATGGGATTCGCTTCGGCAAAATCCCAGGTCATGGGAATTGCTTGACGAGCGAAAGTGTTGCGCGTGCTATCACGGCTAATATCCCAGCTACAAATCGTAGAGTTTCGATCTGAAAGTCTATCAACCCCAAACGCCAAATAAGTCGCCACCGCATCCGCATAAGCCGTCGCACCTATTCCCCCATCATTAAGAGGTAAATCATCATCAGGGATTCCTGCGGCTACTGCATCAGCTTTTATCTTTTCTCTAGCTTCACCAACTAAATCGCTAAAAGTAGTGAGGGCGACGAGTTGACGGGGAGTGAATAAATCGGCGTGTTTGGTCATGCCATAGAGGGGAACATTGACTGCGGCTTTGCCCATTAATTCAGCATCAGGTTTCCATTCAGGCTGTGCTTTTTTAGCGATACATTCCTGTTCCTCATCAGGAGAAAGATAAATCCTTCCCCCTTGTCCTTCAGCGACAATAGCCATTAATTGAGCATCCATCCGGCCAGCCTTACCTTCGTTACGGATATGATCAAAAGGAACAGGAGTATTACAAGCGATACAAACTGCACCCTTGCGGTTCACCGTCCCATCTGGGGCCGTACCCTTACCCGTCTTCACCTCAAAACTTATTTTAGGAACCCCAGAGACCCCAAAATCATCCCCCTCTGTGTCCTTTGTGCCTTTGTGGTTAAAATCCCCCACAAAAGGCTCAACCCAAGCCTCCTTACCCGTCTTCGTCGAAAGCGAGAACTTATTAACCAAAGGCATCTGACAGCCACAGGCCGGATTAGGACACTTCACCGTCCTGGCCCAAAGCCAAGCAATAACCTTAGTGTCCTTTGTGCCTTTGTGGTTAGTTTCCACCATCGGATAAAGAAACCCAATCCTTTTAAAAGCCTCATCCCGCATCCATTGCCCGTAATAGCGCACATCTGCGGCCAATCCTTGGGCCCCTTCCCAAGAAGAAATCTGTTGTTTTTGGCGAGAATCGGGATTAACTGGCGGTTTATCCTGAAACTTGGGCGGAATCTCAATCAAAGCCTTGGTAATCAACACCGCCACGGGATTGAGGTCACTGCCGTGGGCTTGCAATCCCAAGCGCTGGGCCTCAAGAGGAATAGAACCACCACCACAAAACGGATCATAGGCAGGGGGGGCATATTTAGCGATATAGTCGCGTATAGCATCCGGTTTAGTGGGGGGTTCTTCCCCACGTTCCCAAGCTAAACAGCGCGCAATTTCTCGCTGTGCTTCTAGCAATACTGCTGAGTTAGGCTGATTAATCTCATCCCAAGATACCAGACCTCTAACCACCTGCTTAATGTTGCCTTTTTTGTCCTTTTCAATCTCAATCCTGCCCAAAATATCAAACAATCGCTGCCGTTCCTGATTCTGTGCTTCTTCCGTGGGAAATTTCTCTGGCCAACTGGAAGGATCATCCACCAAAGAAGCCCATAAAACCGCCCTAGTTGTAGCCAAAGGTTTCCGGGACCACCAAAGATGTAGAGTAGAGGGATGACCGTGCCGAATCGACTTTTCCCGTGCCGATTCGACGTTAATCGCTTCTAGGGGTAGGGCCACTTCAATGAGTTTTTTACGGTAGGTCATGGGAGATAAAAGAACCACAAAGGACACGAAGATTGAGGAACCACAAAGGCACAAAGGACACAAAGATTAATTGTTGACAAGGCGTTTGATGCCTTGTTTGAGAACGGGAACGTTAAAATTAATCAGTAATCCTAGCCAAAGCCGGCGTAATTTGAGATAGGTTAACAACTGAGCCTCGTGAATGGGGGTAAGTTGTTCAACGGTTTTCAGTTCGACAATAACCAGATTTTCCACCAATAGATCGAGACGATAACCACAATCAAGTTTAACACCGCGATAAATCACTGATTGAGGAACTTGACGCTCCACCGCTATCCCCCTATCCAATAACTCGTACTCTAAACAGGCCTCATAGGCCGACTCCAATAGTCCTGGACCCAACTCCCGATGAACAGCGATCGCTGCCCCAATAATCTCCTTAGATAAATCATTAGCCCTCTCATCCATCTCTCTCCGTGTCCTTAGTGCCTTTGTGGTTCTTCTATCTTTGTGACCTTTGTGCCTTTGTGGTTAATCCCCTTCGTGTCCTTTGTGTCTTTGTGGTTCAATCATATCCCCCCTCTCCCATAACTCTCTCCAATTATAATTAACACTACACGCCCCAAAATCCGGCTCTCTCTGGAACGGCTGGCGCACATACCTGACCTGAACCTCCTCTGAGGGAGAAACGGAAACCAAAGCCAGCAGAAAATCCTCTGGCTTGTTAAGGGATGCAAGGATCTCGTTCTTGGTGATAGTCACTGTCTCTGCTCCTTCTACTCTACCCTTTACCTCGATAAACCGTAAGCGGTCAGTTCCGGTTCCGCGCGATTCGATGTCATAGCCGCACCTCTCGGCGCTCACATCCCGCGGCTCATACCCCAAAGCTTTTTCGGCTGCCATGACTGCGGCCATCGCTATCCGTTCGACGCGCTTTGTCTCCCGGGCAAACATCGGCCTGCCTAAAAGTCGCCCTAACAGTCCCCCCGGTACGATGAGGGCTGCTCCCACCACAACTGGTGGCGATGGGGATAAATGACGCTCCTGCTCCAATTCAGACAAGCGCTTTTGCAACCGCGTTTGTAGTTCATCGGCCCGCATCTGGGCTTTGTTGGAATTGATCCGCGCATTTGTCTTTCCCGCTTCTTCCTGTAGGCGCAACTGGGCTGCCCGATGGTCCCAATAGTTAATCTCCTTGGTCAGGCGGTCTTTAACTGCGATAAGGGTCTTTTCAATTAACTCCTCCTTGCGCTGCCGTACCTCCTGAAGGTGAGGAGCCACCAGATTAGCGATCGCATAACTGGTAGCCTTGCTCTCAATATCACTGCCAATGCCAAGCGAGTTGATAATCGGTTCCACCAACGGAACTTCATCCTCCTCCAGGGGCCGATAATCCAAATAAGGCGCAAACCCGGCATTCCCCCCTTTGTGTCCTTCGTGTCTTTGTGGTTCAACTTCCCCTACGGTCATCGACCCATACTGCATTCGCCGCGACACCACCCGCCGTCTGCCATCGGGACTTAGCCGAGCGTCTTGAATGGCGTGTTCCAAGTACACCAGCACCCGAATTTCCTCGCTCGGATCACTGTCATCGACTAGGATAGCTCCGCGTCTGAGTAATTCCCGATGCCGTTCCAAGACAAGATCAATAGTGGCATCTAACAGGGGATGGCCGGGACAGACAAAGGTAGCAATGGGTTTACCCGGAACACTAATCAGGTCTTTATCAAAACAGATGCGCTCATAGCGTTTGAGAATTGGCTCTCCTATCCCTAAAGAGCGGTCCCTGTTACGGATAACGGCGGGGACGTTGGTAATCTCGTATCGTTTTGGCTCTCGCTGGCGTAGGGTGCCACCCAAGTGCTGAAAGGCTTGGAGGAAAAATGCGGCAATGAAGTGCGGCTGTAACCGTCTGGCTTCGGCTCGCTCCATATCTTCTCGAATTTTCTGAACCTTGGAGGCATCGATCGAATCCCGTGCTAGGGCGCGTTCTTCCAGCAATTCCCTTAGCCTCTCTTGATCGAGCTTTTCAGAGATGACCTGGTTTAAGCGTGCTTTTACATCTGGGCGATCGCCGTAACGGATGGCTTGGATGAGAAGTTCGCGCAATTCTTTTCCCGCAATGGCTTTGCCTAAAACGTCGAACACCCGTCCGCCTAAAGCTTTTTGTTCGGCTTCAAGCTTTTCGAGGAGCGTCCGATACACATCTCCCTCGCGGGTTTCGTCAGCCACCAAATTCCAGAGATGACAAACTTCGGTCTGTCCAATCCGGTGAATGCGACCGAATCGCTGTTCTAGACGGTTTGGGTTCCAGGGTAGGTCATAATTGACCATGAGATGCGCCCGTTGCAGGTTGATCCCCTCTCCGGCGGCATCGGTGGCCAGAAGTACCTGTACTCCTACGTCCTGCTTGAAGCCTTCTTCGGCTTTTTTGCGGTCTTCCCGACCCATCCCACCGTGAATGGTGACAACAGCTTCTGGGTTGCCAAGGAGTGTACCGATCCGCTCTTTCAGGTAGTTGAGGGTGTCTCTGTGTTCGGTGAAGACAACTATTTTGCGGCGGTATCCCCCTGCATCGAACATCTCTGCTTCATCCGGTCGAAGACGGGAAAACTCTTCCCACTTACGGTCTTTTCCGCTCCGTCGAACGGTATTGGCTAGATCTTCAAGCTTTTTCAGCAGGGCGATTTCAAGCTGTAGTTCGGCAATGGTACGGGATGCTGTGGCCTGATCGACCACCTCCTCGACCGTGGCCTCCCGCTCGCTGCTATCGGTATCCTCAAAGTCGTCATCGATGTCGTCTTGGTCAAGGACGGTAGCAAATTCTATCTCCAGCGACTGGCCTCGCTTGAGCAGTTCTTCTTCTCGGAGTCGCTTTTGCAGCCGTTCTCGTCGTCGTTTCAAGGATTGATAGATGGCTTCCGGAGATGAGGCGAGGCGGCGTTGCAAAATGGTGAGGGCAAAACCGACTGTTCCCTTGCGCCCGTCGTTGGCCAGGGCTTCGGCTCGGTCAAATTCTTCGCGTACATACTCGGTGACTCGACTGTAGAGGATCGCTTCTTGGTGGTCGAGGGGGTAGGTCACGGTGTGAGCGATTCTTTCGGGGAAAAGTGGCTTGCCGTCAAACTTGAGCAGTTCCTCTTTAACCATGCGGCGCATCAGGTCGGAAGTATCGGTGACATGAACTCCGTCCCGGAATCGCCCCTCAAAGCGATCGCCATCGAGGAGGGCTAGAAATAACTGAAAGTCTTCTTCTTTGCCGTTGTGGGGAGTCGCGGTCATCAGCAGGAAGTGGCGGGTAATACTAGAGAGGAGTTTGCCCAATTTGTAACGCTTTGTTTCCCTAATTTCCCCACCAAAGAAAGAAGCGGACATCTTGTGGGCCTCATCGCAGATGACCAGATCCCAATCAGTGTGCTGGAGTTTCTTCTGGAGGTCGTCATTACGGCTGAGTTGATCAAGTCTGGCAATGACCAGACCCATTTCGGCGAGGGCGTTGCCGGTGCGGGCCGTTTCGATGCGGTCGTTGGTGAGGATATCGAAGGGAAGGTGAAATTTGTTATGTAGTTCGTCTTGCCACTGCACTGCGAGGCTGCCTGGACAGACGATTAAGCAGCGCGCTAAGTCACCTCGAATCAGGAGTTCTCGAATTAACAATCCCGCCATGATGGTTTTCCCCGCCCCGGGGTCATCGGCCAACAAAAAGCGTAGGGGTTGGCGATCGAGCAGCTCACTGTAAACAGCAGTGATTTGATGCGGGAGTGGTTCCACCAGAGAGGTATGGACGGCTAGAAGCGGGTCAAAAAGGTGGGCCAATCGGATGCGATGGGCTTCGGAAACTAGGCGCAGCAAAGCTCCGTCGCCATCGAAACTCCAGGGTTTTCCGACGGTAACGATCTCTAGGGTTGGCTCTCGGTATCGAAGGAGCAGTTCTGTGTAGGGTTGTCCGTTGGTGTCTTTGTAGGTCAGTTCTACCATGTCGCCGCTATGCCACTTGGCCTCGATGACGGTGACAGCTTGGTTCAGTAATATTCCGTTAACAACAGAGCCGCTCGTTAGTTCCTCTAGTTTAGTCATGATCACCTAAAGACCTATGCCTAGGAATAATTGCATTTCAGCCCAGATTCTCGTCAAAACATCGGTAAGGGCATGATCGCTATCTAATTCGATTAACTGTACCCAAGGACGAGAAAAAGCATAATAGCGACTATTTTCTAGGGGAATCACCTCATCGTTACTGCCATGAATAATCAGGGTGGGGAGCTGCCTGATTAACTTTTCTTGGGGATAACTGGCTAAATCCTCGATAAACTTGGAATAAATCGGCAGATAACGACGATAACCGTGGTGATAAACCGATAAACTCCCAGATTTTTGCCAATTGGCTAGGGTTTCCGCTCCCAATTGTCCTAACCAAATCGGCCCGAAATTAAAAGCGGGAGCTAATAAAACGAGCCTTTGCACCTGAAAATAAGTTTCTGCCAGCCAAGCTGCCGTTAAACCGCCAAAACTGGAACCAATCAGTGTAACGGGAAGCTGAGATTGTTCAATCAATTGGCCGATTTGAACAATCTGACGAGTGAGAGTTAAGCTAGAAAAGTCATCACCGTTAAGATCGGGAATTTCCATTGCTAAACCCCTATCTTGCCAACAATGTCTCAAAAATTGCGCTTTTGTTGATTGGGGGCCAGAAGCAAAACCGTGTAGATAAATATATCTGTTCTCAAGGACTGCCATTCTAGAACCAATTAGATTTCTTCATCTTGCTCTTTGGTGACACTGGGAGAAGAATTATAAATAGCATCTAACTGTTGACGAGCATCTTCCACAGTGAGAGAACGAATCACTAACAGAGGTTCATTAATCGGTTGTCCGGCCTCGTCCAAAAGTTCGGGATGGGAAGTCATGGGATAACCGTAGGGATTATAGGAATTAGCCGATTTAGCAGGACGTTTCTGGGAATCCATGCTGACAGTAATCAGACTCCGAATTAAATTATTAATGGTCAAAAAAGCGATAACTGTGAAGGCGAGGATATAGAGCAGATGTAACATTGGCCGAGTCTCCCATGAATTATGTGTGAATATTCCTAATTGCCAAAACTTTATGCTAAAAATTCGCTCAATTCTCTAGCTTACCAAAAAAGTTTCAGGTTAAGCGTCAGTTTGAGGAGATTGATATTCTCCCCAACCCTGTAATCGACGACGACGACTGCTGACACCCCAACACTCTGCCACCAGCTGGTGCCAAGGCAACAACATCTTAGCCTCGATACCCACCTGACCACCTGTGGTTTTAAAGAGTAAATGAGCCGTGGCTACCTCCTGTTGGGCGTTTTTGACTCTTGCTAATAAATCGTTTTGTTCCTCGACGCTGAGAAAGGATAATCTCTCGGATTCGAGGAGGAGACAGGAACGGGAAAACCAATAGGTAAAATCCTCTAGTAGAGGTTCCAAGATGGTTTTCAGGAGTTCGTTTTCGGCGGGTTGCGAAGGGAACATTATTTTTATAATGACGATTTTACTTACCTTAATCTTAGCGTCATTTATATTTCTTAACATTGTGACGGGAAAATTTTAAGATTTGCCCCGGCTGTAGGCGGCACTAAAGAAGTCCTGTTCACAACTAAGGGCATAAAGATAGGATAAAGAGATATTTTCCGTCATCAGGGCGTATTTATCCGCCAATTCCTCTAACTGGCTTGCTAAAGCGGCGAATTCATCCCCACTATAACTATCAATCCAAGCTTGATAGGGATTCTCAGAAATCGGCTCTAAGGCTAATTGTTGACCCAGATAAGCATAAAGACGCATACAGGGACTCATGGCCACGGCAATCGCACCGATGTCACCCATCCAAGCGGTAGCGAGGAGAAAATCGGTATAGCGACGGGTGGCATTAGCAGGCTGAACCTTTCTCAGGTCAACCCCCCACTGTAGAGCATAATTTTCATGTAATTCTAACTCCTTTAACACCCCCGCCGCCAACCGATGAAAGCTAGTGAATCCCTGCCAATCGGGAGCTTTAGCAGCGGCGATGCTGTAAGCACGGGCGAAAGATTCCAGAAAAAAAGCATCCTGACCGACATAGAAAGCGAAACAATCCCGTTTAAGCTCTCCTGTGGCGATACCTCGCACAAAAGGGTGTTTTAGACAAGCTTGTACTAGATCTTGATGGCTCTGCCAAAGTTGCTGACTAAGCATGGGAAAATACTAATTAGGTGGACAAGGTTGGTTAACTAGGATTCGGCATTCCTTAACCCAAACTGACGTTAACCCTGTTATAATAGAGATAACTGACTAAATTGGAATTTAAAACTATGCGACTTAAGCGATGGGAGTCCCCCCGCCGTCAGGGACGTAACGACAAAGGCAAGGGCGGTTCGGCCCGACAGCGACAACTGAAAAAACAGTTTAAAATGTTGTCGAAAAAACTGAAAGGGGGAGAGAGTAACATCTCTCCTCTTTTTTTGTCCCCAGCAATCACCTCTGAAAAATCTTCCTCTGGGAAACTCTCCGTCTCCTGAAACAGTCCCAGACTTGAGCAACTTTCAGATTAGGAAAAAAAATGAAGCTTATACTTGCCGTCATGACGATGACAGTAGCTTTAACCGTCACCAGTAACCATTCTAGCCTTGCCGGAGCAATCTTCGATCGCATTCAAAAAACTGGGGTAATTACTGCCGGCGCTCGTAAAGATGCTATTCCCTTTGGTTTTGTCAACTCCCAAGGCAAGTGGGTGGGTTACAGCCTTGATATGTTAGAGTTAATTCGCAAGGAAACCGAACGGAAGTTAGGAAAACCAATTAAGTTAAAAATTGTTGAGATTAATCCCCAAAATCGTTTTGAAAAGTTGAAAACAGGGGTTATCGATATCGAATGTGGCTCCACTACTTTTACTTGGAAAAGAGAAAATGAAGTGGATTTTTCCGTTAGTTATTTTGCCGGTGGCACTCAATTGTTAACCCGCAAAGGTAGTAATCTCGATGACATCGGTAGCTTGGCAGGCAGACGCATTGGAGTAATTGCCAATACTACTAATGAAGCGGTAATTAAAACCCAACAACCCGCCGCTATTTTGGTCAAAGTTAAAAATCGTGGCGAGGGTTTACAAAAACTAGAAACGGGAGAAATTGATGGTTTTGCTAGTGATGGCATTACCCTAGAAGGTTTAAGGAAAAGCGCTAAAAGTCCTAATAATTTAGCCATAGTTCCCTCCTATCCCTACGCCTACGAATCCTATGCCTGTACTTTACCTGAAAATGATTCTAAATGGCGCGATACAGTGAATTATACACTATTAAAATTCATGGAAGGGATCGTTAGTGACCAACAACAAGCGGTGACAATTTATGAACGTTGGTTTGGTGAAGATGGTGTTGTTCCCTATTCCAGAGAAACTATTAATGATTATTTTCAAGGCATTGTCAACACCTACGAATGGATTCCTTTAACTGTATTTCCCTGAAATCAAGACCTTTTTAGGGACAGGTTCAAAAAGGCACTCTTGCAAGTGGGAATTATGAATAGGGAAGTGGGGAAGTGGGTTTTTAAAGGAGGAAGGAAAATTTGTTGTAATTTCTCAATGATACTGATAATAATTCTCTTTAGCTGGGGGAGATTGTTTTGAATCACTTTCCATACGACTTTTTCATCAATTGCCCAATATTCATGAACTAATTTATCCCGCATACCTGCGATGTTTTTCCAAGGAATATTGGGATAATTAACTCTCACTTCATCAGGAATATTTTTGACTGCTTCCCCGATTATTTCAATTAATTTTACTGCCGAAAGAAAGATTTCTATCTTAGTTGAAAATTCTGCAAAGCTTAGATCCTGAGTCATCTTTTCTAGTTGACAAATTGCCTCGAGAATATCTTGCAGTAAATCTCTAAATTCCCGTTGCGTCATACATAAATAACCTCGGATAAAATTCTTTCTCTCCTTTTTCCTTTTAAGCCATTTTTACTGATAACATCTGCTTTTACCTTAAGTAAATCACTTAAATAATATTCCAGATCTACTAAATCTAGTAAACTAGGCGGTTCTGTATAATCTATCAGAATATTAACTTCACTATTTTCCTGCACTTCTCCTTTTACATAATCTCCAAAAATACCTAATTCACTGACATGATACTTTTCTTTTACTAAGGACTTAACTTGACCCAAAATCGCTTTAATTTCTTCTAAATTTTTCATTATGCTTACCTTCTAAGATAACGGAAAAGACTTCCACCCTACTGATCAAAATTTTATTTCCTGTATCTGTATTGTAGCAGCTTTCGGCTCCCAAGATAAACCATACTCCTTGAAATCATGGGAATTGAGAGAGGTATGCCAAAAATACCCTCTCAATTGACTGAATGAAGGAGCATTAATTCCACTTTGGTAAGCAATTTAGCCTACTTTTGGGGTTTCTTTTTCGGTGGATTGGGAGGGTTTTAGTTTGCACTTCAGGGTTGAAGCTGCGCCGAGTGTACTGATTACCAGGAGACTTAAATTTTAAGTTTTCCAGAAAGAAAATTCAACTAATTAAATATTCCTATTAGTGTTTTATGTTAGATCTAATGTATATCGCATCGCTTCTTCCAATTGCTGTAAATAACTAGAAGAAAGTTTCCCCAACTGTCGCTGAAGTCGTTGTCTATCAATAACAACAATTTGATAACATAAGGCTACTGATTCCTGATTTAAACCTCCTTGTCCTGCGGGAATAACCATTGTTCCGGGGATTTGTGCGCGACGTAAATTACTGGTTAATGGAATTACAACAACAGTGCTAGTGAAGCGAACGATATTGTTATGTTGGACAATAATAACAGGTCGAATACCAGCTTGTTCTGAACCACGACTCGGATTCAAATCAGCTAGATAAATATCGCCTCGCATTTATTTCTTATCCTCTTGTTTAAGGTGAGATAAATAATCGGGTAAAATACTTTCTGAAAAGCTAATATCCTCTTGAGCAAATTCATTTTGTAACGATTGTGCTTCTGCATCTGAAATATTATCCCATTTCTGAAAACGTGAATTTTTTTGTAAGGATTGGGCGAATTCAAGGACTTTTTGCTGTTTTTCTAGCGGTAAAGTCTTAACACTTTGCAAAATCTGGTCTTGAAGATTATTAATATGGCTGATAGACATTGCAACTTTTACTATATTTACACTAGGCCGACTATTCTACCACAAAAAACGCTCTTGTTTTCAATTAGTTAGCAACAATTAAATAATAGACAATAAACAATAGACAAAAAATACTGACTGAATTAAGTGGCGATCACAAGTTTTTTATTAACGGTTTTTAGGAGACTTTTGTGGTTTCCTTTTCTGAGGGTTTGGAGGGTTTTAGTTGGCACTTGAGGGTTATCTCCATACTTTCACCCGCATTATATCAAAATGATAATCATAGCTCCAAACAGGTAGATCTAATTCGATTGAGATGATAGCAGTCAAAGCATCAACAATAGTAATAGTTTGATCGGGAAATTGTTTAGCTTTTGCTATGGCTGCGAAATACTGATCTTCTGTCGGATTGAGCAAATTAGCCGATTCTAAGCAATTTTGTGTGAAATGAGTGGCTTGTTCAAATCCTAATCTATATAGAAGCAAGCTGTAAGTTTCTATATATACGGGGAAAGAGATAATAACTGTTAAATCTTCCGATTCTATGCGTCTTAGCTCTGCTTGCGCTCTGCTATGATATTGATCACTGGTATCTATCGCTCCGTAAAGGGGGGTTGTGTCGGCAATAATCCCTTTCAAGATTTGAGCTTAAGGTAATTTATTGGACAGAGTAATTTCGGCTAAAACAGCGTCATGATTGATGGATGTGTCGGTATAGCCACTTCCTTGGGGTGCGGGAGATAAGTGAAAAGATTTTTTCGGTTTGGATAAATAGCCTTTCGCTATTAAAAATGATTCTATAGCCGTTTGTACTGTATCAGAAGAAGATACCTTATGCTCTTGATTGTAGGCGGCTAGAGCATTAATTATGGTGGTGGGTAGCTCAATCGTCACCTGTTGCATAACCAAAATCCTCTTGATTTAATTATGTCCCTATTATACAATAAACCCCCTCAACTGACTGAATGAAGGGGCATTAATTCTACTTTGGTAAGCAATTTAGCCTACTTTTGTGGTTTAGTTTTCGTCGGATTTATTTAGAGGATTTTAGTTTGCGTTTCAGGGTTGAAGCTGCACCTAATGCACCAAAGGAGCCAATAGCTAAAAGTCCAGCGGTTGAGGAGGGTTCAGGAACTAGCTTTAGGTTGCTAATAGTAACACACGGGTCTAAACACCCCATATAACTTTGACTAGGAGCATCATAGAATGCCTGATAAGGATCAACAGTAGGAGGAGTGGTGTTGTTTTCATTAATATTGTAAGCAAGTCCCCCTTGAGAGAAAAAGGCAGATGGTGTATTAGTTCCGGGGTTTGCAACACCATTTGGATTAAATAGATTATCGTTTAGGGCAGCGAATGGACCAATCTGAGTTGTGCCTGGAGCTAATAGACCAATTATTGGACCACTCTCTGGAGCGGCAAATGGACTTGCACCTTGAGTTCCAGTTATGGATGTAACTCTATATCCAGTAAAGCCTGATTCAGTGGTCAAAAAATCCTCCGTGATCAATGTGGCATTAACTGGTGTGGGATTGAGAGCAGAGGGAAAATCTATATCGAAACGAAAATTAAATGTCAAAGCCGAAGCAGGATTTACTCCAAAGCTAATCATTGTAGTCGTTGCAGCCGCTCCGAGAGCTAAGGCTAAAGTCCAATTTTTCATTTCTTACTCCTGAGTAGTGTTTTTTGTATGTAAGCTTGTAGTATTAGCTTTGAGGCTATTAGCCTACTTTTGTCGTTTCTTTGCTAGGTCAGGCAACACCCCAACCCGACGCCGAGGAAAGACAGTCGGTTCACACACATTCCCCCCCCCCACAACTGTATCAAAAAGCACAATTTTATAAATCTTTATATTCTTCTCGCCAACTAGCGATTCAGATTTTGGTTTTTTTTTGATTGTCCTGATAGCGATTATCCCCTCTTAGAGCTAGGTCAGGCAACACCCCAACCCAACGCCAAAGGCGGACGACAACAGCTTACACAACATCTATTCTCTGGGGAATCTATCTTGAGAATGATTTGAAATATGCTAAGTTGAGATGTTATGTAACGATCGCATCTAGTCAGCACTATGAGTGAAATTAGCGTCGGGGGAAAAGTCCGGCTGATTGCCATTCCCCCTTACCTGAAAACCGCCGATCCTATGCCTATGTTAAGGCCGCCGGAGCTGCTCAATATCGACGATATCGGCACGGTTATCGATCGCCGGCCGGGGGGTTATTGGGGTGTAAAATTCGAGCGAGGCTCATTTCTGCTCGATAGCAAATATTTAGAGGTCATTTAAACCAGTTAAGTGCATCGCAGTCAAGACAACTTTTAACCAAGGTAAAACTATCGGTCATTGGCTGCCAGAAACTGCCGGCTTGGATGATTAAATCTCTGAGACAAAAAATTATACCCAGTAAATCAGTCTAGTTATATCCAAGTGATCGGTAATCCAGAGTAATAACCTAAATTTATGGAACTAGGCTCTGTTTCCCAATCTAAAACCTGTTCCACACGCTGATAAATTGCCGCCGCTTCCCCACTAGAATTGCCGATACAAGTTAACCCTAATTTACCAAATTCTGACAGTGCACCCATGAGATGAAAAACTGTTCCCGTTTTACTGCTACTATCAAAATGTAAGTGATGTTTAGCAATAATATCCATTAAATCATCAGGAAGTAAACCTTTGTATTGGGGTTTGTGGAGATTATCGGAGGCAATATAGTATTTTTCTTGGTGGGGTTGACTGAAAAACAATCCGGTTTTTTGATCGTATTCACCATTAGTTAAAAGCTTCAAAGTCATAAAAGGATGGGTAGTTCCTCCTTTTCGCAGATTAATTTCGATCGCCTGTAAATCCCAGACTAAAGTTTCTGGATTTTTCACCGCGACGAAATCGACTCCATAGCGTTCAATTGCTCCCTTGGCTGCCAGAATTTCCCCTATTTTTAGTCCTAATTCCTGTAATTGTAGACGATAATTTTCATCAGCAGGAAAATGACAACCTAGATAAATTTGACCATCGGGACCACCTAAAATTTGATCGTGAGTGGAAAGAATATTTACTTCTCCCGTGGGTGTAATATAACCTTGCACACTTGGCGATCGCTTTTCTTCTCCTTCAATAAAAGCTTCGACAATTGCCCCTAATTCAGCAATTTTGCCAGAAAAACTCTCCCAATTTTCATCCCTTGCTTGAAAACTCATCTTGTCTAATTGTTTAGCCAAGAGATTCATTATCTCGCTGAAATCTAGACTGTTACTATCAATAATTTCCCCTAAAGGACGTAAATCTAAAACCGCATTTCCTTCTCCCGATAACCCCTCATTTAACTTCACTACCATGCGTTTTAATTGCGGTTGACGGGACCACAAACTAGCGGCTTCGTATAACAAATCATTGACCGTATTTACCTGTAAACTACCGTCAGGATGGGGAATATTGCCTTGACCAAAAATTTCGCGACTGCCACTTTTAGAACCCCAATACAATAAGTCTGGACTACAGGCAAATAAAGGAATATCTAACTGTAAAGACAATTCTCGCTCTAAATGAGTAGAATTAAAACAAACCATGTAGGCACGATCTCGACGCAACGCTTGCCGGATTCTTGCTACTAAGCGCGGTCTTTCCAGAATTTTTTGGGTTAAAGGTTGAAAAGAGTTATCGTGAGTTGTCAGTAATAACAGACGATTATTAGCATGGGAAAAAGGAATCCCCGGCAACAATTGCAGGTAATAATCAATCACCATCCGCGAAAGTGGCTGCGCTGTTACATAGATTAAACGAGTTTTCGGGTGTCGCAACCGAATCAGAGAAAATAATAATCTTTCTTCGTAATGTAAAAAACCCGCCACTTTTTGACCGACTCTCTGATCGATACTAAAAGAAGGGATAACTAGGATATCATAATCGCATTCATCCGATTCAGGAACGTTTTCTCCCTGCCAAATCTCTTTTAATTTTTCTTGTAATTCTTGATACCGCAGCCGCTTTTCTAGCATCAAATCTCTATCTAACAGCATGGTTTGTCCCACCTCTGGGGTTGCAGATACCTATATCTTATCGATTTTGAGAGCCTGTCGTCTCCAGTGTCTTTCCTTTCTTAATATTCCCCTGTGATCATTGCCATTAAAAAGGGATACAGTCGATTCTGTATCCCTTTTAATCACCTGAGATTGGCTTTAACCTAGGGGGTGAAATAAGAGATCGGGATAAAAGCGATTAAATTCGATTAAAATCCCGGCAGTGAAAGTCAGCAGCGCCATAATTAACACGGGTGCGGACGAGAGAAATTTAGTAAGTCCTTCCATCTGAGTTCTCCTAGGGAATAAAAAGTCAAGGGTTTGACACAAAAATTAACGAGGGGAAACGGTAATTTCCGAATCCTTAACGGTTAATTTACCAGAAGTGGCTTCTTGTAAAGCCGCCAAGGGCCAGAGAAACCCCGTTAACATTTTGCTAAGAGCGAGGGGAACATCGATGATGATTTCCTTCATTTCGGCATCTTTGTCGTCGCGCACGGCGATTAAATAGGCCCGACCAACCCAACCGATCCAACCGGTAATGTACAGGAATAGGATGCTAGGGATAAAGAAATCGCCCATGTGGTCCCAACGACCATCAACAATTAGGTGGGGATAGCCTTCCGGTCCACAGAGAGCTTGGGAGTAGGTTTGAGCGCGTTTGGCTCCCGATTCGGGGTCGGGAGTGGTGTTGCGGAAACTCTTCGCTTTTTGTAGGAAAGCGGGATTTTCGCTACAAGGGGTCAGATTGGACAAATCAGCCGACGCTGGAGCGGCAAAGGTGAACCAGAGGGATAGCACCAGGGCCAGAGCGAACAATTTTCGCATAAATTGTTTCCTTTTGTTACGAAATATGAAGTTCTTTGTTCAAAAAGCGAACAATTTGATCGTACACGGAAAAAATCTTACTCCGATGAGGGGTACGAGTAAAGTTTCTATTACAAAACTATACGCAAAGCTTCAGATCCCGGTGATATGAACCACCACTTGTCTTTGGTGACGACTCTGACGGTGTTCCCAGAGATAGATTCCTTGCCAGATGCCTAAAACTAATTTACCCCTAGCGATCGGGATTTGTTCCGATGTCCGGGTTAGGACCGAGCGAATGTGAGCGGGCATATCGTCTGGCCCTTCGGTAGAGTGATAGTAGAGACTGCTATCTTCCTGGACTAACTTAGCAAAGAAATTGGCCAAATCGGTGAGAACATCAGGATCGGCATTTTCTTGGATCAGCAAAGAAGCGGAGGTGTGACAGACAAATATACTGCATAATCCCGTCGTTATGCCCGATTCAGCCACGATCGCTTCTATGGGGGCAGTGAGACGATGGAAATTCTTGGGACTGGTGGTAATCGTCAGGGATTTTTGATATTGACGCATGGCAACCGAATCAGAGAGAAATGGGGGTGGGGGGGATTGTCCTCGATAGCAAAGGTTGTCCCGCTTGCAAGAGATCGTGAAGGTCCACCACTGCACCGATAACAGCGATCGCTGGGGCTTCAAAGCCGGTGGCTTCGATCTGGTTCATAATCGTGCTGAAAGTACCGATTAATTGCTGTTGTTGCGGTGTTGTTCCCCAGCGAATCAGGGCGATCGGTGTTTCTGGACTTCTGCCCGCCTTGGTTAACTCGCCGATAATATAGGGTAAATTATGCACACCCATATAAACAACAATTGTTTCCGCAGCATGGGCGATCGCTGACCAGTTAACCTGGGGACGATATTTACCCGCCATCTCGTGGCCGGTGACGAAAGTAACGGAGGAACTATAATTGCGATGGGTGAGGGGAATACCAGCGTAGGCAGGCACAGCAATTCCTGAAGTGATCCCCGGCACGATCTCGACGCTAATTCCGGCCGCAATCAGATCGAGCATTTCTTCACCCCCGCGACCGAAAACAAAGGGATCACCCCCCTTGAGACGAACAACCAGGGCATTAGTCTGGGCCTTTTGGATCAGTAAAGCGGTGATTTCCTCCTGTACTAGAGAATGACGACCGCGACGCTTACCCCCATGGATTTGTTCGGCCCTGGGGTTAATCATGGCTAGAATCGAGGGGCTGACTAGGGCATCATAGAGGACAACATCGGCATTTTCTAGGAGAACTTTTGCTTTTAAGGTCAACAAACCGGGATCCCCGGGACCCGCACCGACGAGATAGACCTTACCGCAACTTTCTGATTGATTCATAGATACTGGGGAGAAAATTCTTGCTTCGATCGAATGCGCTTGATCCCTACTTTATTGTGACTGGGGCAAAATTTGGTATTTTTAGCTACAGTTACCCGGCGATCATGCGCTTTTTTCATGAAGAATTATGATCTTAACATTACTTAACCCTTAATCTAGCGATCGCTCTAATCCTAAATCCCGTTTATAGTAATTCTTGGAGCTATAAGGTACGATAGAAAGCAAATAGACAAATAATAGAACTAGCCAGTTTCCGATGAGACCCTATTCCGTAGATTTTCGCCAAAAAATTATCGATGTCTGGAAGAAAGAAAAAATTTCCATTCGAGGACTAGCCCAGAGATTTGACGTGGCTAAAAGCTTTATTCAGAAGTTATTGAGGCAATATAAAGAAACAGGAGATATCCGTCCTCGTCCGCAAGGGGGAAGTCCGCCAACCAAGTTAAATAGTGAACAAATGATAATTTTAATAGAAATCATCGAAGCTAACAATGATGCAACTCTCGAAGAATTATCGGAATTACTGTATGAAAAGACACAGGTGAAAGTCAGTAGAGCCACCCTAGGACGGCTGACGCAAAAACTCAATTACAGTTTCAAAAAAAACACTACACGCGGCGGAAAAAGAAAGTGACAGGGTAGAGCAAAAAAGAGTGGAATACTGGTCACAAGTGCGGGAAATTGAGGCATCAAAACTAATTTTTATCGATGAATCGGGGGTAAATTTAGCCCTTTTGAAACTCTATGCTAGAGCCTTAATTGACCAAAGAAATTGGGGAAGAAAACCACAAAAAAGAGGAAGAAATATTTCAATAATTAGTGCTATAAGCTTAGAAAAAGTTGTCGCATTAGTCAACATATAAACGAAATAATATTCAAGGCTCATTCAATAGAGATTCTAGGATTTCGGGTGTTAATCCTCTAGCTTCGGATCGATCGCTAATTTCGTCCATCAGCTTACTAAGAAAGTCCCTATCGTCTTCACTCGGCTTTCTCATCAACAGATCAATAAAAATCCGAACACGCTCTTTTTCTTCAGAGGATGCGGATTGATCGGCTGCCGCTGTTTTGGGACTGACTTCGATCAAAATTTTGCTCATATTATTAAGGCTCATTCTTGCTATGCTTCGGGGGGTTGTTTGACTAATTCGAGTGCTTGTTCATTGCTTAAGGTTAAGTTCCGCATAGTCCATTTTTAATTTAATTATAACCAGCTAATTATGTCTTAATCAATATCAATTTAATATCCTTGCCATCACACCAGAACCTACGGAGGAGCTGATTACCCTTCCTTTTTATCATAAAGACTCCTTCGATCGAGTATCGCGGGATCAACAGGATTTCAAGATTCTTCATCCGCAACGGGATCGATCACGAGTGCTTTAAATTCTGAGGCAGAAATTATAGTTGTCGATCCTAAATTATCTACTTCTTCAAAGTCTTTATCACCTGTGATCAAAAAGTCAGCATCACTTGTCATCACACAAGCTAGAAATTTAGCATCCGATCGATCTCTAGGGAAATCAACGGTGCTGTGAACATCAATTAATCTAGGAACTGTATCGAAAACCTTATACCATTCTCTTATCACTCCTTCCGACAGCTTAAACTTAGGACGGCTGACAACATCTTTATATTCAGTTAAAATAGCTTCGGAAACAATCCATTCGATTTTATTAGACTCGATCACGAATTGTATAACCGTTCTCGGCAACCTTCCTTTTAAAATTGCCGAGACTAGAATATTCGCATCGATCACGACTTTCATTCGCCTCTCCGATAGGCTTCAATTTCTGCGGCGATATCTTCTTCGGTAATATCCTGAGTCCCGGGTAAGGATTAAGTTTTATCAAAGAGTTCTTTAACTTTTTGGCTTAAAGTCTGACGGTTTTGTTTGTCCGCTAAATTTAACAAAGCGTCTTTTAATAAATCTTCAATGCTGTTATAGTTTCCTGTCGCTAATTGAGAGTTAATTAATTGTTCTAATTCGGGATTTAAGGTAATATTCATGGTAAAATACACTCTGTAAATTCGGTGGATATTATGATGGTTTGTGAACGATTTTATCGATAAACTCTTCTTTTTCTTCTTCCGTCATGGTATCCCAATCATAGCCGCGTTCTTTGGCTACGATTCGAGCTTTGTCAATGGCGTAGTTAGACAAGGATTCCCATCGGTCCGACTGACTGAGGATGAGAATTTTATAAACTTCCTGTTTCTGGTCTTCGGGGAGTTGTTTGACTAATTCGATAACTTGTTCGTTGCTTAAGGTTAATTTCGGCATAGGTCGCTTCTAGACACCAGCATGATTAATCAGTTTAACACGAGTCCTTAGAGGGGTGGGGAACTGGGGGGAATTTTCGGCCATGGTGACAACAGTAATTGTTTTTCCCAACCTATCGAAAAATCCGACACTATACCCCGTTTCTAATCCCTCGATTTGATGTTTTTCTACCAATTTCCCACGTCTCCCGCGGATAATCTTTCTTCATGCACCAATTCAAAAATGAAATTTTTGCCGCTATTGCATTTTTAACCACGAGAAAACTGCCTCGACGGTTAATTCTAGATCGATATCCGGTAAGATTTCTAGTCGATCGAGACCTTGGCGTAATTCGGGTTGTCGATCGGGAAGAAAAATGAGGATTGATCGATCTTCGGCATCGATTAGCCATCCCAGTTTACAGCCGTGTTTAAGACAATACAGGATATTTCCCGTGACTCGGTTGGAACTTTGTTCGGGGGAAAGGATTTCGAGCGTCCAGTCGGGAGGGATGAGAATATTATCGAGAGGTTCACCGTTGGTATCGAAGGGGATATTCTGCCAGAGGAGTACGGCGATATCGGGGACGATTGATCGACCCGCGAAGGTACAGCGCAATTCGGGAAACGCATAAGCGATTTTTTCTGTTTCAGTGATGCGATTGATTTTCTCGATTAATTTGCTCTGTAATCGAGCGTGTCGGGTTTTCGGCATAGCTTTTTGAACGATTCGACCGTCGATATATTCCAGCGCGGGTTTGCTTTCTGGTAGTGCAAGAAATTCGGGTAGGGTTAGGAGGGATTGGAGCATTTTAGAAATCTATCCTGTCAAACGCTTCGGAATGATTAAGTTGGTTAAGACTGGTATAGTTCACTTCAAGATTCAGTAAAGACTCTAAAATTTCGGGTGTTAATCCTCTTGCTTCGGCCTCATCACTAATTTCGTCCATGAGCTTACCAAGAAAGTCGCTATCGTCTTCATCCGGCTTTCTTATCAACAGATCGATAAGAATCCGAACACGCTCTTTTTCTTCGGAGAATGCGGATTGATAGAGTTCTGCCGCTTCGGGACTAACTTCGATCAAGATTTTGGTCATAGGATTGTGCTTCTTAAACGAGTTCATCTATGGAAGTTACACCTATTGCAATTGTAGCAACCCGCTTTCGAGCTTTTAGATGGTATTGACACTCTGCGCGCTAAAGCGACGCAGATTCTAGCACAGAATTAGACCAAAATCTAATTCTGATGGGCATTGTCAAGATGCCTCTAGTAACTCTGCTCAAATCTAAT
>JAADBR010000038.1 GCA_009995705.1 Microcystis aeruginosa W13-11 | reverse complement strand
TTTTTGTTGTAGTTAAGTCCTGAACCTAGGTCGTCTATAATTTCAACTTGCCAACCGTTTTGAGCGCAAAACAGTTCGACAACTTCTTTTTGACGTTCTAAATCCTTCTTTTGGGCTCCCTGAGCATCGCCGAAGGGGTCATGACTAGAAACACGGCAATAGCCAACAGTATGAGAGAGATTCTCTTTTAAACCAAGCAACTGAGAAATTGTATAACGACGATGCCCATTAGCAGTGCGTTCTGGAATTAGTTTACCTTTAGACTCCCAACGCCTTAACGTCGATACGCTTACACCTTTCAATTTAGCCGCTTCCGAGCTGGTTAACTTACTCATAAAACAATTACCGCACAAGTCATGAGTAATTTTGGATAGTATTAGCTAGGTTTTTGGCTTCTGTATTTAACCCTTCGGCGTCGCCCCAAATTGTTCGATGAGGATAGAAGTTAACACCGATTTTAAGTCTTCACAGGGAATCCCTTTTTGTACACAGCTGCCTAGGTGAGCATCTTTACCCACTTTACCCCCCATGTAGAGGTCAACTCCTTCCACGGTTTTGCCGTCTTTGCGAGCTTTTGTCCCCATCAAACCGATATCGGCCACTTGGGGTTGTCCGCAGGAGTTGGGGCAACCGGTCCAGTGCATACGCACACCCCGGGGGATATTTAATTCGGCATCTAACTGATTAATCAAGTCCACAGCCTTATTTTTGGTTTCAATCAGGGCAAAATTGCAGAATTGCGCCCCCGTGCAGGAAACGAGCGCTCGTTGTAAAGGTGCGGGATTGGGGGTAAACTTAGCCAGTAAAGGCTCGGTTAAAAGAGTCGCCATATTTTCAGCCGCTATATTGGGAATAATCACGTTTTGTTCCACGGTTAAACGCAATTCTCCGCTACCATACACTTCGGCAATCCGGGCAAAATCGAACATATCATCGGCAAATAGACGACCAACGGGAACACAAAGACCGATATAGCTCAATCCCTCCTGTTTTTGGGGGAAAACTCCCAGATGATCCCGTTTTTCCCAGTCAATAGCGTCTTTTTCGGCAGCCGTTGCCAAGGCATAACCTAAGTGATTAGCCACCCGCGTGCGGAATCCCTCGATTCCCCACTCATCAATTAACCACATTAAACGGGATTTTTGACGATTGGCGCGTAATCCATGATCGCGGTAAACTTCTAAAATCCCTTGGCATAAATCCACCACCTCCTGATTAGGTCTCACCCAAACATTCATAGGAATTGCCGCTTCACAGCGTTTAGCCGAGAAAAAGCCTCCCACCACGACATTAAAGCCTAATTCTCCCTTTTTATAGGCAGGAACAAAGGCAATATCGTTAATTTCCGCATGAACCGAGTTATCTCGTCCCCCCTCGATGGCAATATTAAATTTGCGGGGCAGATTGCTAAATTGATAATTACCTTGACCGCAGTTGGTAATCATATCTTGGACTTTTTGGACTAATTCCCTGGTGTCAATTAATTCATCCGCGTCTAGTCCTGCCATGGGTGAACCGGTAATATTTCTGACATTATCCATGCCCGATTGTACCGAAGTCATACCCACGGATTTTAGTCGTTGGAAAATATCAGGAATATCTTCGATGCGAATACCGCGTAATTGTAAGTTCTGACGAGTAGTAATATCGGCATTACCATCATCGCCGTAACGCTGCACAATTTCCCCTAAAACGCGCATTTGCTCACCGCTAATAATGCCGTTAGGAACCCGCAAACGCATCATAAATTTACCCGGGGTGACGGGACGATAAAAAACCCCTACCCATTTTAAGCGATGTTCTAAATCGGTTTTATCCATCGCTTCCCAACCGATTTGGGCAAAATGATCTAGTTCATCTTTAATGGCTAATCCGTCTTTTTCGGCTTTAAATTTCTCGAATTTATTGAGAGTTGTTCCATCTTTTTCAGGTGCTTGTACCACGAATCTATCTCCTTCTGGTTTGTGGGTATAATTGTTCTAGTTGGTGCGGGTTAGAAATGAAGAAATCGGGATTTAACAATAAGTATTCTGTAAAATACTGTCGTCATTAGCAAAAATTTAGTAACTTACCTAGTCTCTATTTGTTATTTAATTCGTTTTAACTTGGATAATTTTGTATTGTTTGTAACAGAAATCCTTAAACCATCGTGTTTAAGGATTTCTTTCATGCAGTAAGTGCATTGAGATGGGGTGTGGGGAAGTGGGGAAGTGGGGTGTCAACTTTGGCATCGCGACTGCTTTCTGTCTCCTCTGAATTTTCCTAAGCGAGAAACTTAACCAACTCCTCTAATTTTTGCCAAGCTAACCCACTGGCTAAAATCTCGCGAGCGAGGGCGAAACCAGCAGCATGATCGCCAAAAGTGACCTTTTCTGCCACCTGTAGGGCAAGAGAGGCATTAATCGCCACAGCATCCCGTTGAGCGGGCGTTCCCCCCCCTTGCAGGACATTTTTGAGAATTTCGGCATTTTCTGGCACTTCCCCGCCTTTAAGGGCATTTAAACTAGCTCTAGGGATAGAAATTGACAAGGGATCGATCGCCGTAGAAATCACCTCACCATTATTTAATAAAGCCATATCGGTCATATCTCCCAACCCCACCTCGTCGAGTTTTTCCCGGCCGTGAACAATAATCGCCTTTGGGGTTCCCATTTGTGCTAAAGCTGTGGCCATGGGGGTGAGAAATTGCTGGTCATAAACCCCGATAACTTGACCTGTGGGACGGAGAGGATTAACTAGAGGACCTAGAAGATTAAAAACCGTGCGAACTTTCAGGGTTTTGCGGAGATTAGCCACACTTTTCAGGGCTGGATGCCAACCGGGGGCAAAAAGAAAGGTCACTCCCACCCCCTCTAAAGCCGCCGCCACTTTCTGGCTAGGGGCGCTTAAATTAACCCCAAGATATTCTAGAACATCGGCCGAACCCACTTTACTGGAGGCAGAGCGATTGCCGTGTTTAGCCACTTTTATACCCCCGGCGGCCGCCACAAAAGCCACGGCAGTGGAAATATTAAAAGTTGAAGCCCCGTCGCCGCCAGTGCCACAGGTATCGATAACAGGAGTAGTATGGGGTTTAGGGTCTTCTAAGCGCGATTGTTGCCGTAAAACTCTGGCCATTCCCGCTAATTCGGCTGCCGAGACTCCTTTTGCTTGCAAAGCTGCTAAAATCGCCCCCGATAAAACTTCCGGAATCTGGCCGTTTAACCATCCGGTCATTAATTCTTCAGCTTGGTTAAGGGAAAGGGATTTTCGATCGAGTAGTTGCTGCAGTAGGTTTGGCCAGTCTTGATTGGTCATCGCTGTTCCATTGGTGTGGGGATGGGGCGATATACTATCATAGCCGTTTGTCTGGAGAATCGATCGCTCCTAGGAATTTTTACTTTAAATCGAGCAAACCCTGTTCTTTTAACTTGGGATTAAAACGAATTTCCATCTGTACTCCCCGTTTTTCTAGGGTTGATAAAATATCATTTTCTACTCGTCTGGATACCTGTTTTAATAACTTGATTTTCCCTAATTCGTCAGCACTTTGATAAATTTCTTTTTCTGGGTTAGTCATGGCTAATTTAGCATCAATTGGTTCTGTCCAGAGTTTTTCATTGTCGATTACTGCCTGACTTTCTTTTAGCCAAGCTTGTTTAATCGATTCCAGAATAGTTCGATTAGGACGCTCGATTACCTGTATTTTTAGCCAATAACAAGCTTGAGGCTGTCGGGCAAGATGTTGTTTTAAACTGAGATAAATATCACGAGAATAGCCTACAAACTCTAGGACTTGCTCTCGATTAAAAATGGCATAAACCCCGATTTTTCCCTGGAAATCAGCAGAGATATTACCCATGGTATCTAGGTAGGGAATATATTCTAATTGTTCGAGATTAGCAAAAGTATCAGACTCATTCATAATTAATCGTCGCTCATTGGTTGGAGATAAGTAGGTAGGTGTTAAAAACTTTCAGATACCCCGCTCATCAAGTAGGGTTGATTCAAGGTAGGATTGATTCGAGGTAGGGTTGATTCATGAATCAACCCTACCCGTTTAAAATTGTACCAAAAAGTCTTAGGCTAAATTAGTCCCCAAAAATGCTCAATTCTCAATGCCTACTGCTTCTCTTAACGAAATTGTTCACGCGGCCCTCAGTGGTCAAGTGGTTTCTTTTCCCACGGATACAGTCCCCGCTTTAGCAGTTTCTCCCCCCTATGCTGCCTTAGTTTTTGCCGCTAAAAAAAGGACTTTTGATAAACCTTTAATTCTCATGGCGGCCTCAGCAGCAGACCTATGGGATTATGTCAAGGGAAATCAGGAAGAAAGGGAAATTTGGCGGCAAATGACCGAAAAACACTGGCCCGGCTCCCTAACTTTGGTTTTACCTGCTTCTGAAAAAGTACCAAAAGTTATTAACCCCAAGGATCCTAGCACGATTGGTATCCGAGTTCCTGCTCATGCGATCGCCAGAGAAATTCTCGGTCGAACTGGTGTTTTAGCGACCACAAGTGCTAATCTGTCAGGACAAGAGCCTTTATTAACTCCATCCGCAATTATGACTACTTTTCCCTCGGTGACGGTGTTAGCACCCACAGAAAGGCAAGCATGGGGAATAATCAATAGTGGACAACCCTCCACCGTCGCACGTTGGCAATGTCAAAGATGGGATATCTTACGACAAGGGGCAGTTTTTCTGTAAATATGGACGATATTGACGCTTTAAAACGGGAATTACAGCAAACTCGCCTCGCTTATCAGATGGCTGTGGCAATTAATCAACTCAAAAGCGGTTTTTTGGCACGGGTTGCCCACGAATTGCGATCGCCATTGAGTAGCATGATCAGTCTTCATCAAATGATTCTCGCCGATCTTTGTGAAAGTTCGGCCGAAGAAAGGGAATTTATCGCCCAGGGACAACTGGCGGGCCGTAAACTGATGGCAATGCTCGATGAGATGATTAATCTCTCCAAACTAGAGTCTGGTACTATACCTCTGGAGCGAGAAATTTTTTCTTTAACTAAACTCTGGCAAGATTGGGCAAGTTTAACCTATTTACAGGTAGCTAATCGCAATATTCAGCTTAAATTTAGCCCTTTAACCGATGATATTGCTATTATTGCCGATTATCAACGTTTATCCTCCGCTTTTGTCCTTCTTGTCGATGCAGCGATCGCCAACTTAGCGAGTGGCTCTATTTGTATATCCGTAAGCACTCTTGACGAGAAAAAAGTCACTATTAGTCTAGAATTTCCTGGGGAAATCCCTCTTTGGCAAATGCCAGAAATTTCCCCTTTGAGTTTAGAATCAAAGCCAGAAGAAGTCAAACAATTTACTCAAGTTATTGGCTTTTCTCCTAGTCTTAAATTCCAGTTAGCGAAGGGAATTATCGAAGTATCAGGGGGGGAAATGAGCTTAGATCAAATCAATAACAATAGTCAAGACAAGCTCACAGGGATTGTTTTTTCTTTACCTCGATCGCCGGATAGGAAAACTCCTCGGGATAACGATTAAATAATACCATTGTCGTGGTGGCGTTGCTTTGGAAACCAATGCGCTGGTAAAATTTTTCTTGATTAGTAGTCATCAAATAGACTCTTTCCACCCGATTTATTCGGGGATGGGCCAAAACTGTTTCTACTAATTTACGTCCTAAACCGGCTCCCTGATAATCGGGATGAACAATCACATCCCAAATAGTTGCCCGATAAATGCCGTCAGAAATGGCGCGAGCAAAACCAATTAATTGCCGCTCATTCCACACCGTCACCACCGGATCACTATAGTCAATTGCGGTTTCTAAATCTTCTAAACGGCGATCGATTGCCCAAAATGCGGTTAAATTAAATAATTCTCGTAGTTGCAATAGATCTATGTTGCCTTTATCCTCGTCAAACTGAATTTGACTACAATCAATCATTGATATTTCCCTAGTCTAAGACTAAAAAACAGGAGAAGATATTTTTCCGAGAAAGAGGATTCACGCTCGATCGGACTGATTTATGAGCAATTTCCCCCAATCTATGTGTCTAATTATACTCAATGCCTCAGATAATCTCTAGTTGATTTATCGTGATTTCTTGACAAGTTATTGATTCAGTGATCAGTGATCAGTTATGGTTCTTCGGTTTGTGTGATGCCATGGACGGAGTTCTAAGGGATGAAATCCTTACAGAGAAAGGCATTCTGCGATTTTTTTCAATTGTTTTCGCTCTAGAACGAACTAATCAATTAGGTCTCTTGTCAAACAAGGATTTAGTCGATTTATGCCACCCGATCGAACCATACCAAGTAGCGAAGAACCTCACTGATTACTGTTTACTGTTTACTGATCACTGAAAAAAGCTTCCCACACCCCACAGCAATGCTTAACAATCAAAGATCTTCGCTGCTGTCTGTAATTTGTTTAGGGGAAATCCTCTATGATCTAATTGCCGATCAAAGCGCTCGCTCTATAGAGCAAGTAACTTCTTGGACAACCTACGCGGGGGGTGCGCCGGCAAACGTGGCCTGTGGATTGCGAAAATTGGGCATAAATTCGGCTTTTATCGGTTGTGTGGGCAAAGATCAACGAGGGGAACAGTTAATCGCCTTGCTAGACGCTCTCGGAGTCGATACCACTGGTGTACAGTATCATGCCACCCTACCCACCCGACAAGTTTATGTCACCCGCGATGCTGGGGGAGACAGACATTTTGCGGGTTTTGGCGGCAGAAAAACGACGGATTTTGCCGATACTGCCCTTAATGCTGACCTATTGCCCGAAAATCTCTGGAAAAATGCCGATTATCTAGTGATGGGAACCCTAGGGTTAGCCTATCCCCTTTCCCGCCGGGCAATGCAACGCGCCCTCGAATTAGCTAAAATTTACGCGGTGAAAGTATTAATCGATATCAACTGGCGACCGGTTTTTTGGCCTAATCTTGAGGCTGCCCCTGATATCATTCGAGATTTTATAGTCCAGGCCGATTTGCTCAAATGTAGCGAGGAAGAAGCAGCATGGTTATTTGGCACTGATAACCCGGGAGAAATATCATCACAATACCCGGATTTAAAGGCAATTCTGGTTACTGGCGGCGTAAAAGGTTGTAAATATCATTTAGGCGAAAATAGCGGCAATGTCGAGGCTTTTTCTGGGGAAGTAGTGGATACAACCGGGGCGGGGGATGGCTTTGTGGCGGGTTTTTTGTCCCGTGCTGGTTTGGGAGGCGATCAAATCGAGGAAAATGCCGATTTAGCGCGTAAGGCGGTGATTTATGCCTGTGCGGTGGGGGCAATGGTGACAAGAAGGGCAGGCGCGATCGCATCCCAACCGACTCGGGAACAGGTGGAGGAGTTTCTAGCGGCCTTTGAATCCTAGAAATTAGCCCTTATTTGCCCGTTTTTTGGTCAAACCAGTCTAAAACCCGATTCCATGCCCACCAGCGATCGCTATCGCCCCACTGACGCTGACAGGATAAACTGCTGATATAACCCACATGACCGCCATGGTTGGTTAAGAGTAGCTCCACGTGGGGATTATCAGCGATCGCTGCCTGCAGATCGGGAATAACTGCGGGGGAAAAGAGGGGATCATCGGCTGCGTAGAGGATAAAAGTGGGTTTAGTTAAATAGGGTTGAAAGGGCAAGGGACTACTAGCGGCATAATAGTCAAAAACTGTCTCAAATCCTAGCTTTTTAATCACTAATTCTCGATCGAATCCGGCAATCGTGGTGGCGCGAGTAATTGCTTCGGGATCGATATGATCGGGATGAGCTTTATGGATGCGTTTGGCTAACTTGCGTAGTTCCCTGGCGATCGCTTTTTCCAAATGTTTCCCCCAGGTATCCTGGACGAGATAGGATAGGGAACGATTAGAGTCCAAATTAGGACAAATTACTGCACCACCGCCGATATCGATGGGATCGATCCCCATATCTTCCTGATTCTCTGCCGATTTAATTCCCCAGAGGGCCAATTGTCCCCCCAGAGAGTACCCCGTGAACCAAAAAGGGGCAGGACAGCCCATTTTTTGAGCTTGGGCGGCAATATGAAGGAAATCTAGCCCTTCATAGATACCATCGGAGGTGAGAGTCGGGGATAATTCGGCTGTCTTACCGTGGGCCCGCCAATCAAAGAGGACGACCGCGTAGTCTCTCGCTACGGCTTTTCTGCCTAAAATCCTTAAAAACCATTGATTATCTAAGTCTCCCGTGATGCCGTAGGTGCCGATAATGGTTCCTTTGCCTTGGGGGGGAATGGAAACAATCCCGTAGATGGGGACGGCATTGGCCCCGGTGAAAATGGTTTCTTGATAGACTGGTTCGGGAATAGCGATCGTATTTTGCCAGGTTTCTCGCGCTTTCAGGGACACATAGAGAGTCATGGCAAAACCGTTTTTCAGCAATGGGGGCGGAGTGTAGGTGAGATTATCGGTTTTTGTCCTAGGATGGGCAATCATGGCAGCACAAGGGAATCAAAAAGTCAAGAGTGGGAAACAAAAATTAACTTATGCCCACCGCTTTCTTAAAAATTGTAAAGCAAATTGTCCCAAGCAGCGAGCAACTCTGGTAGGGCAGTGGCTGACCAATTGCCCTCACAACCGCGACCTTGATAGAGAATCAATCGCAGGGAATAATGATCAGGAAATCCCGCCGCTTCTAACCATAAAAGCTCGCTTTCCGCTTCACAAGCAATTCTTTCTTCATCCATTAATTCTGTGGCCATGGCGGTCATAGTCGCGGTCAATTGTGATAGTAAACGACGCAAATCGTGCCACTCGGCCTGGGTCAATTCGATCGCCCAATCATCGCCACCAATTAATCCTTTATAAACGGCTGCCGTAGGATTCCAACCGAGTCGCCAACCCGAACCATATTTGAGAATTTTTTCCATAATTTTCTAGAATTTTAATAGGTCGGCATCTCCCGGTTTTGATAAGGATGGACGACTAGGAGAAGGACTAGGAGAAGGACTAGGATTAGGGGTTTCTTGGGGAAGAATGGCGGGGTTATAAATTTCGACTAGAAGGGTGACTAACTGCTGCCGTTGACGACGATTAAGACTGTTCATTGCTTTGATATCGGCAGCCATGGGATTAACGGTAAGGGTTGCTTGTCCGGGATAGTTTTCTTCAATGATTTTCTCGTTCACTCCTAGATAATCTCCTAGGGTTAATTGCCAATCAAAACGGATGAGAGTAAACCTTTTTTTGGTATCTTGATGATAACGAAGAAAGCGACTTATTAAAGTATTATTCGGATCGATCGCTCCTGTCTCTCGACGGATATAGTTGTTTTCTTTCGGCAAATCCGGCATTGCTTGGTAAATTTGTTGAGCAACTGTTTCGGGGCGTTGAATTTGGCTCATCCCGGAGGATTGCCACGACAACCACCAGACAAATATCCCTATCACTAGGCAGAATGCTAATAATATCAGTCGCTGAATTTTTAGCTTTTGAGGTAATTTTAATAGCATATTGATCAAGAAAAAATTGAGCGGAACCTTTTTATGAATAGTGTCACACAAAGACTGCCATTCATCGCGGCTAGATTTTCTGAAGTTTTTTAGAACACTTGTACTAAATTGTCCAGCCAAGTTTTCCACCATACGGTAATTCTTGGGCTGCCCATTTCTCCATTTTTTTGCCCACCTCCACCTTGATTCCTTCTTTCAAAACTATAGCTATCAATCGTTTCCCCTTTTTTTAAGTTTTTTCTCTTTTTGTTAAGAAAGATCTGACTAATCGATAGGGGGGATCGAACCCAAAATCTATCTTCTATTCGATTATAACCACTTACTTAAAACCCAGAGGGTTTTTGCTAGGGTGGATAACCGCAAGACTGGCAATCGCCCCCAGCCGGCTGCTGTAAAATAGGAGGGATAGATAAAACTCAGGAGAAAAGACCCCAGTGCCGTACAACCCCGCAGAAATCGAACAGAAATGGCAGAAGATTTGGCAGCAAATGGGATTGGACAAAACCCCAGAAAACGCCAATAAACCGAAATTTTACGCCCTCTCCATGTTCCCCTATCCATCAGGCAACCTGCACATGGGTCACGTCCGTAACTATACTATCACCGATGTGATTGCCCGTCTGAAAAGAATGCAGGGTTATCGCGTGCTGCATCCCATGGGGTGGGATGCTTTCGGATTACCCGCAGAAAATGCCGCTATTGAAAGGGGAGTTCCTCCAGCAAAATGGACTGAACAAAATATTGCCCAGATGAAACGGCAATTACAACAGCTAGGATTATCTATCGATTGGGCAAGAGAAGTTGCCACCTGTTCCCCGGAATATTATCGTTGGACCCAATGGCTATTTTTACAGTTTTTTGAATCGGGATTAGCCTACCAAAAAGAAGCGGCAGTGAATTGGGATCCTATCGATCAAACTGTCTTGGCCAATGAACAGGTAGATAGTGAAGGAAAATCTTGGCGATCGGGTGCTAAAGTAGAAAGAAAGTTACTCCGGCAATGGTTCCTAAAAATCACCGATTATGCCGAACAATTACTCACTGATTTAGATAAACTTACCGGTTGGCCGGAACGGGTTAAAACCATGCAGGCCAACTGGATTGGTAAATCGGTAGGTGCTTATTTAGAATTTCCTCTTGTTAATTCCACAGAAAAAATTGCCGTTTTTACCACTCGTCCCGATACGGTTTATGGAGTGACTTATGTGGTACTTGCTCCCGAACATCCCTTAACTTTACAAGTTACCACTCCCGAACAAAAATTGGCCGTAGAAACTTTTATTCAAGAGATAGCCAGCGAAAGCGAATTAGAAAGAACTGCCGAAGATAAACCCAAACGCGGTATTAAAACCGGAGGAGTGGCAATTAATCCTTTTACTGGTGCAGAAATTCCGATTTTAATTGCTGATTATGTCCTCTACGAATACGGTACGGGGGCAGTGATGGGAGTCCCAGCTCACGACAGTCGCGATTTTAAATTTGCTCGGGAAAATAACCTGCCAATTAAGATAGTTATTACTCCAGAAAGTAGCGAAATTGAGTTAAAAGAGGCCTATACAGAAGCGGGAGTTATGATTAATTCCGCTCAATTTAATGGACTTAATTCTACAGCGGGAAAAACCGCTATTATTGATTATGCCACTGCCCAAGGTTACGGCAAAGCTAGAATACAATATCGCCTCCGGGATTGGTTAATTTCCCGTCAAAGATATTGGGGTTGTCCGATTCCAGTTATCCACTGTCCTCACTGTGGAACCGTGCCAGTACCTATCGATAATTTACCGGTTACTTTACCAGAAAATGTCGAATTTAGCGGTCGAGGTGCTTCTCCTTTAGCCAAATTAGAAGACTGGGTAAATGTGGATTGTCCTCGCTGTGGCACTCCCGCAAAACGGGAAACGGACACTATGGATACTTTCATCGATTCTAGTTGGTATTTCCTCCGTTATACCGATGCTAAAAATGAAGATATACCCTTTCAATTCGAGAAAGTTAATGATTGGATGCCCGTGGATCAATACGTCGGAGGAATCGAACACGCTATCCTACATTTACTCTATTCTCGTTTCTTTACCAAAGTTTTAAGAGACAGAGGTTTAGTTAATGTCGATGAACCTTTTAACCGTCTATTAACCCAGGGAATGGTACAGGGATTAACCTACAAAAATCCCGAAACTGGCAAATATGTCCCCGCAGAAAATGTCATCTATAAAGAGGATAAATATTGCGATAAAGACACGGGAGAAGTTCTATCTTTCTTCTTTGAAAAAATGTCCAAGTCGAAATATAACGGCGTTGATCCTCTGAAAGTCCTAGAAAAATATGGGGCCGATACTGCCCGAATGTTTATACTTTTTACCGCACCCCCAGAAAAAGATTTACAGTGGGAAGATGCGGGAGTAGAAGGACAATTTCGCTTTCTTAATCGGGTGTGGCGTTTAGTCAGCGAATATATTGAAAATAAACCCAAGCAAGTCAAAAAAATAGAGACTTTCTCGAAAACTGACAAAGATTTAAGACGGGTAATTCACACCGCTATTAAAGAAATCTCCGAGGATTTAGAAGGAGATTATCAATTTAATACCGCCATTTCCGAATTGATGAAACTCAGTAACGCTTTAGGGGATAATAAGTGTTTTGCATCCCCCATTTATCGGGAAGGAATCGAAACCCTATTAATCTTACTTTCCCTCTTTGCTCCCCATCTTAGCGAAGAATTATGGCAAGTTTTAGGCCATAGCCAATCAATTCACCTGCAACCCTGGCCAAAAGTTGATTCTACTGCCCTGATTGTGGACGAGATTACCCTTGTCATCCAAATTTTGGGAAAAACCAGAGGCACGATACAAGTTCCCGCTAGTGCCGATAAAAGCACCCTAGAAACCCTCGCCCTGGAATCAGAAATCGCCCAACGTTATTTAGAGGGTAAGGAAATCAAAAAAGTGATTGTTGTCCCAGGCAAATTAGTTAACTTTGTCGTGGGTTAAATGACAGCAATTATCACAATGGTAGGGAATTAAGAACCTTTTCAGTTATCAGTAACCAGTCAGATTAACACTTTCTATGAAAAACTATCGATAGATGGCAAAATATACCATTAGCATTGTCTGTAAATAAGAACAACCGATGGATATTGAATCAACTACAGTAACCCCCGAAGAAATTGCCCAGTTTCGCGCTGAATTGGCAGAGGATTCTAAAGCACTTGCGCATCTTGACGTGATTGAGCGTTGTGGAGGGGATCTAGAACAGGCTGCTCGTAAAGAAGGAGGTTGATAGGTCATTAACTGTCCATAAACTACTGACAACGCCTGGACTTCCTGCAAATAGAAAACCCCAAAGATTTCGCCTAATGTTAAGGGTTCTTTATTGGCTAAAAATAAGGCGGATTCTAGGGGATTATCGGGGTTAAAGCTTCCATGACAGGAGAAGTGATAACAGTGGTTATCTGATGGTTAATCTTTGTCGGCTATCGGATCATAATTTTTTCCTCATCTTCCATTATTATAACATCCATGGGCAGTAACAGCCCCCAAAAAGTCAGTTAGCAGTCAGCAAATAATCGACAAGCTTAATTAATCTTTTCTCTTTAACTCCTGACACTGGGCGATTTAGGACATCTTCCAAAGAGTCAAAGGGCTTTTCTGAACGTTTTTTCAGAAAGTCATTAACAGATGCAGGTGGAATTCCCGCTTTTTTAAGTTGATTAGCATCACAGCTATTCAAAAGCTCTAAAATCGACTTAGAAGGAGGAGAAGGAGGAGAAATAATAATTTTTTCTTCCAGTCTTTTGATTTCTTTTTGGTACTCGGCTCGGATTGCTTGTAACTGGGTTTCTAATCGTTTTTCAAGATTACTCATCCTCAATTCTAGAGGATTATCTATTTTTTCAAGCGTGGTAATTAACGCAGGAGAGGGAGATAATAACTGCATTTGCTGTAAAGCGATATTCTCCGCTTCCACCTCAACTACAAAAGCGTTAATCATCTCGATGTCAGGATCTTTCTGATTGGCGATGACAGAAGCATAATATTCTAAATCTCCACTGATAATATTATAACGTTCATCAACTTTTTTATTATCAGCTTTTTTGAGAATAGCAGGGCGAATAAGTCCACCCATTTCAATAATAAGATTGGCTAAATTCTCCAATTCAGTTTCGGAAAAGGTTTCTCTGGGAACGGAAGGATTAATATCAGTAATATCGACTCGTAAAAATTTCCACATTTATTTAACTCCTATTTTAGCTAAAACTTCAATTGCTAAGGCTTCAAATTCTGCTGCTGATACTCCTGCATCAGCTTGATGTTCGGCATAATCGATTATAGATTGGGGGGCAGGAATTTCTAAATCTCCCACGGTAACGTATTGATTTATACAGCGAGATAAAGGCATTCTTTCCGAGATAGTCGATTCCATCAAAGGTAAATTATATTTGTCTGGAATCACTTGTTTTTGTTTGGGAAAATTATATTTTAAGTATTGAGCATGGGTGGAAATTTTGGAAGGTAAAACGCCTAAAATTTGTAGGGTTGGTTTACCCAAATCTCCACGACTTTCATTGATTTCCTCTTGAACAAAGTTTTTAACGCTATCTAATCCTTGATTGGAAAATGGTTTAAGATCTGAAGGGATTATTAGATAGTCAGCTGCGATTAAAGCAATGCGTGCATATAAATCAAGTGCGGGAGGTGCATCAATAATTACAATATCGTATTGATTATTTACTTTCTCTAATTTTCTTGCCAATCTAGCAAATACCGCCGCATTATCTTTAATTTTTGCTTGGTTAGCAATTAAAGATATGTGAGAGGGAATAACATCAATTTCTGGATGATTGAATCCTTGAGACTTTCTGACGATATTCTCAATAAAAACGCGGTTACTGTTATCTAGTAAATGAAAGACATTTTTATCTCTTAAATCATCGTCATCATCGAATTGAAACTTAATTAAACCAACGGCAAAGGTACTATTAGCTTGAGCATCAATATCAATTAATAATACTCGCTTACCTTTTTTACTCAAAGCTGCCGCTAGATTGGTAGCGACGGTGGTTTTGCCAACACCACCTTTATGATGATAAATTGCGATGGTTTTCATGGGGTTTCTGTGGTTGATTGTTGGAGAATTGAGCGGTGGAATACCTAAAGATAAGGTTTCGTAACCAATCAGAGATTTTAACTGTTCTAAGTGAGAGGCAATTTCTAACCCAGAACATCTAAAAACTAAATAAATTTTATCGGGTTTCCTTTGATAAAGTTGAATCTCATAACCATTGGTTAATAATCCCCACTGCACTTTAAAGTAGTTGAGATAATAACCTAAGCGGTGACGATGATTGATCAGCTTTTCTCTGGGATTTTTAGCCTCGATAATTAGACAGTGAGAGGCAAAAAACTGCTTTTTGTTGATGGGTTTTTGAGCGGAAACAAGGAAATCTAAGCAGACCTTACCGAAGCTAACTTGTTGATACCAATGTTCAGCATTGTAGCCTAGTTTGGGGAGTAAATACTGAACAATTAGTTTACTCTCCACTTCCCTTTCGTTATGACAATGGTGAGGGTTGAAAGTCACATATTTGAGTAAATACTTAAGAACAATCTGTTGTTAGTGTAAATGATGACAGTCCTTCTCGTCAAGGTGAAGCACAGACTAAATCCTCACTTAATCAAGTATTTCAGCTGCAAGAACAAACCCCATCTCTCACTTATGGTGAGCAGCAGAAGTTATTAAAAGAGGGCGAATGCAATTCGCATCTACAATAACATTATCGCCCCAATAGTAGGGGCGCATCACCTGCTCCCAAATGTAATATAGATATTTCTACAAAATTGAGATGCACCAGGCAGAGAAAACTATCCTACCCACAGGTTAAATTAATGGAGCTGCATAATTTTATCGGCTACTTTCTGGGAAATAAAAGGTAAAATTGAGCGATTTTGACTGTTATCTTTTCCCTCGGTAAATACCACCAAAAGATAGGGAGTATGATGGAGAATTTCAATATAGGCGGCATCGTGACGTACTTGACTTGTCCAACCAGCTTTTGACCAAATTTGACTATTTTCTGGTAATCCCTGTCCCAGAAATCCTAAGATTTGTGTATCATCTCCTTGACTTGTCCAATCAGCAGGATTAAGACTTCGTTTTAGTAAAGACATCATCATCTGAGAACGTTGGGAAGAAACAGCAATCCCCCCAACAATAGTATGAATTAAACGCGCCACTGCGTTGCTAGTTAACATATTGCGATTCTCCATTAATTCCCCTAAAAAAGCGCGTTCACGTCCATAGGGACCATCGGACCAAGTTTTTTGATTAACGTTAATTGTCGCTAATTCTGGCCAATTTAAGGATTGAAAATAACGATTAACTATGTTGCGTTGTTGCTTCCAAGTTTCAAAGGGACTGGCGGCAATTTCTGGACCGCTAGTGGTTCCCGTGACCAGATCTACAACTAAACTGGTAGCATCATTACTAGAGTCAACAATCATGTCACGAATGGCGCGATTTAATTCGCTGCTTTCGGCAATCATCCCCCCCTCTAACCACTCATGAATTGCTACTAGATAAAATAATTTCACTAAACTAGCGGGATAGGTTCTTTCTTGTCCGCGATAGCTAAATCCGCGGGGGGAATATTTCCAGAATTCTTCGTGGGAAATTGCTCCCCCCGTGTTGACGATAACAGGAGGATCATATACTATCCAAGTCAGGGCAATTTGTTCTTGAGCTAATTGGGGAAATTCTCGCCAAGTTGTTTCTAAAATATCTGTACCGAACTGTTGGAGGTGGTCTTCAGTATGAAAAAAGTTCATAGGTGTGCTGCAAAGTCAAGAGTTAGAAGGTGGATAAATTCTTGAGTCGGCGATTCTCATTTTACGGTAAAATTTACCGATAATTAATTATTTGATCGCTTCTGAGTTTAATGTTTATATCTACCGATGAGGTTCATCTCTATTTTATCAGTCTCGATCCCTCTGGGGATAGACTAGAAAAACTGGCTTCTTTGCTCTCGGAAGATGAAATAATTAGAGCTAATCGTTACCATTTTCCCCAACACAAGCGGCGTTTTTTGGTGGCTAGGGGATGTTTACGCGAGATTTTAGGGTCATATTTAGCGATAAGTCCCGAAAAAATTGAGTTTATCTACAGTGAACAAGGAAAACCGAGTATTAACTACCAGTTGCAGTTTAATCTCTCCCATTCCGAAGAGATGGCAGTCTGTGGCTTGACTTTAACCGCTCGCATCGGGGTGGATTTAGAGAAAATGCGCCAGATGAAAGATTTAGAGAGCTTGACAAAAAGGTTTTTTTGTGCTAGGGAACATGAGCTTGTTGAAAAGTCCGCAGAGAAGGAAAAGTTATTTTTTCAGTTATGGACGGCAAAAGAGGCTTATTTAAAGGCACTGGGAACCGGAATTAGCGGAGGACTCGATCGAGTGGAAGTGGGCCTTAATCCCTTAAAATTAGACAATGTGGCGGGGGAATGGCAATTATGGACAGCGGCAATCGGCGATAATTATCGAGCGACGGTGGTTATCGAAGGTAGCGATCGAGTGATTAAAACCTTTGGCCTTTCTGATCTATGATTAATTGGGGAGTTAATTGCCTTCAGGTGTCCTTAATTATTACTTAACCTTGTTTTCTCTATGCGAATTGCTCTTTTTACAGAAACTTTCTTACCGAAAATCGATGGCATTGTCACCCGTCTTAAACATACCGTGGAACACCTACAAAGATTAGGTCATCAGGTATTGGTTTTCTCTCCCGATGGCGGTTTAAAAGAGTACAAAGGTGCTAAGATTCATGGAGTTACAGGGATTCCCTTACCCCTATATCCGGAATTAAAAATGGCTTTCCCCCGGCCTTCCGTCGGGCAAGCTTTAGAGAGGTTCAAACCTGATATTATTCATGTGGTTAACCCGGCTATTTTAGGGGTGGGAGGCATTTATTTTGCCAAAACTATGAACATTCCCCTCGTCGCTTCCTATCATACCCATCTCCCCCAATACCTACAGCACTACGGGTTAGGTTCCCTAGAAGGACTACTCTGGGAATTGTTAAAATTGGCCCACAACCAAGCAAGTTTAAATCTCTGCACTTCCACTGCTATGGTACAAGAATTATCTAGTCGTGGCATTGAAAAGGTAGAGCTTTGGCAAAGGGGAGTCGATACGGAATTATTTCAACCTCATTTAAAATCCCAGGCTATGAGACTGAAATTATCCCAAAATAACCCCGATAGTCCTCTCCTATTATACGTTGGTCGAGTGTCGGCCGAAAAAGAAATCGATCGCATTAAACCAGTCTTAGAAGCGATTCCCGAAGCAAGATTTGCCATTGTGGGAGACGGTCCCCATCGGGAAGCTTTAACAAGTCATTTTGCCGACACAAATACCCATTTTGTCGGTTATTTACAGGGGTTAGAATTAGCTTCCGCTTTTGCTTCCGCAGATGCTTTTCTTTTTCCCTCACGCACAGAAACCCTCGGTTTGGTACTCTTAGAATCCATGGCTGCCGGTTGTCCGGTGGTGGCGGCAAATTCGGGGGGAATTCCCGATATTGTCACCGATGGAGTTAATGGTCATCTCTTTGATCCTAGGGATGAAAAAGGTTTAATTAGTGCCACCCAAAGATTACTAACCGCCAAGGCAGAAAGAGAGGAATTACGACGAAATGCGCGTCTAGAAGCGGAAAAATGGGCATGGCAAGCGGCCACCAAACAGTTATTAAATTACTATCACCAAGTTTTGAAGAATAATACTGTGGCTTTTGCCGCTTAATTGTTGTCAAAATGCTCGAATTTAACTGCAAAAACCTTGACCTATTGTAACTTTTATGGCCAGCGCACCTAGTACCACCTTAGATAAGTCCACCCAAGGGGTGAAGAAGACTTATCCCAACTATAAAGTTATTGTTCTCAACGATGACTTTAACACCTTCGATCATGTGGCCAATTGTTTAATTAAATATATCCCGGATATGACCACCGATCGAGCTTGGGAATTAACTAATCAAGTTCACCACCAAGGACAGGCAATTGTCTGGACCGGTCCCCAGGAACAAGCGGAACTTTATCACCAACAATTGCGACGGGAAGGATTAACCATGGCTCCCCTAGAGGCCGCCTAATTATGAATAATGGTCGCTTAGTTTGGAACCATTCTACTCATATTCCGGGGTTGATTGCGGTATTAGAAAAGTTAATTACCTATCAAGGAATCACCACTGTCACCCCCGGGGTACTTTCTCGCTCAAAAGGTCATTGTCCGCGGTTACAATTGCGGATCTCAGTGCCGATTCGTGGTGGTTTTAAGCTGATTGCGAGGACAGGAAAAAGTGTGCAGGAAGTCTTTGTTATCACCGATTTAAACCAAGAGGACTTAGAAATGGCTATCCAAGCTTGTTTAGGAAAATAACTGTCGTGGGTGCGTTGTTGAAAAGCTGCTGGTTACTAATCATTGTTTTTCTGTTTTTCTGTTTACATTCTCTCCCTAGTTTGGCAGTAGTGGATAGGGTTCCTTTAACAGTAACTTTATTGCAGGAACGTTTAAGTGCACCCGTCCTTAAAGAAGGGATGACTACTATCGATTTAGCCAATTTAGTTATCGATATCCGCGATGAAAACAAGGAACTGCAAGACCAATTCTATCAACAGATTCAAGGTCAAATTAATCGTGCTAAACAACCCCTAGGTTTAGATTTTAGTAATTCCTTAATTCAAGGCAACTTTATCGCTTCCCGTCTCGGTTTACCGACCCCTTTAACAAAAGTAGCTCTCGCTACCTTATTATCCCCCACGGAAGAACAGTTATTACAACAGGATGAAAATTTTTTATTCGATAGCGACGAACCGGTTTTTAATGTCATAGTATTTCGCGGACCGGTGAAGTTACAGGGAACCGTATTTATGGGAGAAGTGGACTTTTCTAAGGCTTTTTTTCTGCAAATTGTCGAAGCGATGGCAGCAAAATTTAGTCGTGAAAGTAATTGGGTAGAATCCCGTTTTGCTAGGGTGGCGAAATTTAGTAAAGCTACCTTTATAGGAGATGTAAATTTTAGTCAAAGTCAATTTTTAAATAAAGCTATCTTTCGCAGCGCACATTTTAAAAGTGTTACTAATTTCCATCGCAGTCATTTTACGGACGAAGCTTATTTTGATCAAACCAAATACGATAAACTCGCCGATTTTACTCGTACTTTCTGGCAAAAAGAAGCCAATTTTTCCCAAAGTCAATGGCGAGATCGTCCGCTATTTTCTAAGAGTAGATTTTTAAGTTTATTAACCTTTAGAAATTCCACTTTTGAAAAATCGGGCGCTTTCCGGTCTAGTTATTTTAATGGTGTGGTTAGTTTTCAAGATGTGAAACTTTTAGATCAGGTAGATTTTAGCAATTCCACTTTTACTAAAAATAGTTATTTGAGTGTATCAGGATTAGCTTTTGATTCCGATAAAGCGAAAATCCTGGGAGATAGAGGAGTAATTGGTCAGGCAATTTATTTACCAAACTTAGCAGGAAATGAAACAGTTTTAAGAAATTTAGTTCGTAATTTTCGCTCCCTAGAACAAATTGCCGATGCTAATCAAATTGAATACAAAACCGAAAAATTGCGATTACAACAGTTAAAAAAAAAGCTAAATAATATCTCAATTATTCGCCTAATTAACCTCACTTGGGTAGCTGATTTTCTGCATACTTCTTTCCTTACTTTACTATTACTCTTAAGTCAAGATGGTACAAATTTTAGTTTAGTTTTCGGGACAGGAATCATAATTTTTGCCTATTTTGGCTGTTTATTTTGGTTAATTGATCGCGTGCGTCGTCTCACTCCTAAACCAGTAATTCCTAATAGTTATGAAATCTTTTGTATGGTAACTAGCTATATTATTCTCACCCTTTCCGGTGTGTTTAATATTCTGCAATCTGCCAGTCGTCCCCTGCTAACTTTAACAGCTATTGCCCTAATTCTTGTCCCCTTACCCCTAATTTTAATTATCGAACTTTATCGTCGGGGACGCTATCACGATTTAATGGATAGTTCCTATTTCCTGCAAGATGGTAGTATGCGACAATTACGCTTATTAATCACCCGTTTACCCGTGGTTCCCGAATTTACCCTCTTTCGCGATCGTTATACTCCTATTCCTTGGCAAAAGCGTTGGAATTGGTTAAATTATTACGATTTAAGTCTCAATAATTTGCTAAAATTAGGCTTTAATGATTGGCGAGTTCGCGATCGAGAATTACCCGCCATTGTTTCTTTTTTAGTTTGGTATCAATGGGGTATCGGCATCTTTTATATCACTCTCCTTATCTGGACTCTCTCGCGCACGATTCCGGGGTTAAATCTCTTGATTTACTTAAAATAAACTGTAAAAATTGAAATACAGCAGTTATCTTTTCGTTTTGGGTAACAGAAATATGAGTGGAAAGAGGAAAAAACCATGAATGCCAAATTGATTGAATCTCTCGTCCAAATTATCCAATCTCTTTCTAAAGAAGAAAGATTGCTCTTAGAGAAGAAATTAGCTGCCCATGAAACTCAAACAAATTTTGATAACCTATCCCAAGCTTTAGCAGAATTGCGACAAATTTGTGCTGAAGAAAACTATACTATAGAAGTTCCTACTCGCCAAGATCGTTCTCATACATTTGCAAAAAGCTTAAATGACATTCCTGTGTGATACTAACATTATCAGCGAGTTAGCACGTCCCCAACCTAAGATTTTTCTGCTAAAATTATCTACACAACGGTACACAAGCGCGAAAAGCAATAGTCTATGCTAGAAAAAATCGGAATGGGAGAATTCCGGGATCATCTCGCCAAATATTTGACTTCTACTACTCCCATCGCAGTCACTTGCCAGGGTCAGACGGTGGGCTATTTCTTACCAGCACGACCGGAGCCGTCGGAAGCGGAGATCGACGGGTTAAAACGCGCCGCCGAGAGGTTGGATGCGCTTTTACGCGAACAGGGACTTTCTGAAGATGCGCTCGTTCGCGAATTCCGTCAACTCCTGGAAGGCGAGCGTTAGGCTTTCTGCTATGACGAAAAGAATCGTTCTGGATGCCAATATTCTCATCCGTGCCGTGTTGGGGAAAAAGGTACGGGAGATGATCACTCGGTTCGCTCCCACGGTAGATTTTTTCACGACCGATCGCTGTTACGCCGACGCAAGGCGATATTTACCGATTCTTTTCGAGAAACGCGACCTAGGGAGCGAGGACGCGATGGCAGTCTTGGAAGGTTTGACCGGTTGGGTGCGGATCGTGGATAACAGCCTGTACGCTTCTTACGAGAGGGAGGCTAGAAAACGCATCGCCGCGCGGGATGTGGACGATTGGCCAGTCGTGGCGCTGGCTTTATTGCTGGAATGCCCGATCTGGACGGAAGACGCGGATTTTTTCGGCACGGGGGTGGCAACCTGGACGAGCAATCGGGTTCACCTGTATTTCGGTGAGTGAACGACGGCGATCACAACAATATCCGATATTCTGGTGAATTCGTAAGAATCGAAGATATCCCGCCGTAGTCGGTGGGTATCGCCCTGGACTAGGTGCGCTTCCCAACTTTGCCAGCGTTGGATGAGTTTGGCTAGGGTTAATCTCAGACCGGCTAGATAGAGCTTGCTGAATAAATTTGAAATGTAGGCAAAGTAAAGGTTTTGGGGCTTTTCTCGCGAAACAGGTGCAAGATTTTGAGAGAATCGTCGTTCAAAACCTTGCGTCTTCATCAGCCCGCGTCCTGTAGGGGCGAAGCATTCGGACAATAACCTATGGGTGAAAAGGTAGATTTTCTATCCGAATGCTTCGCCCGTACTTATTCAGCAAACCCTAGATAGAGCTTGCTGAATAAATCTAAAAACTCTGTTGGATTGGAGAGAATGACATTTGAGGGAATGAAACGACCCTACCCCGCCTACCGGCACCCCCCTTATCAAGGGGGGCAGGGGGGATCTAACCCCCCTTATCAAGGGGGGACTAAGGGGGGATCTGCGTTACTACAGGACGCGGGAACAGTAAACCCTAGATAATTGACCACCACTAAACTAATACACTTGTACTATATTTTGCCCAAAAAAATTCCGAAAAAGGGAATGAGGGTAAAAAGGGAAAAAAGAGAAAAAGGGTTAAAGAGTTCTCCCGAATACGCACACCACCCGAAAACCGACGCCGAAGTAGCGGTTGTCGCGGCGGTCGTCGTCGTTGCGGAAAGCGGAACGGCAGCCATACGGATCGTCGTACCAAGAACCGCCCCGCGCTACACAAAATCGGCCATCTGTCAATAGTTCATTTATACTATTTAATACATTTTGATAACGATTATCAATATTTTTTTCGTCCCAAACGCTCCCGTCTGTGGGCGGTGCGCCTTGATAATCATAGTGCCACGGATCTAAACACCACTCCCAAACATTCCCGTGCATATCGTACAGCCAGAAGGCGTTGGGGGGATAGGAGCGGACGGGGGTGGTTTTCCCCGGGGATTCTTTCACCTTTTCTTGTTGATAGACCCTTGAACTATCGTAATTCGCCAGTTTTCCCGTGATCGTCTCGCCAAAGTGGAAGGGGGTGGTTGTTCCCGCTCTACAAGCGTATTCCCACTCGGCCTCACTCGGTAAACGGTAATTTTTTCCCCTGTGACGGGACAGACGAGCGCAGAATTCGATCGCATCGTACCAACTCACAGACTCGACGGGGTTGTTATCGCTTTCCTTAAAGCGCGCGGGGTCTGGATCGAGGTCTTTTCCTTCCCTCGGTAGGTTAGCCACGAACCGCCATTGGTCCCGCGTAATCGGAGTCTGGCTCAGGTAAAAGGCACTAACGCTCACGGGGTGTTGGGGTTTTTCCCTCTCGTAATCGTCCTTTTCTCCCGGAGAACCCATCAGGAAAGTTCCCCCCGGGATAGCAACCATGGTCAGGAGTTCGATTCCCTCCCCTAGGGGTTCCTCGTAGTAGTAGGCCTCCAGGGGTTCTCTTTTGGTAATTTCTCCCCGTTTATTGACGTATAGGGTCTCGAAGGGGAATTTTAGGAGTTTTTCGGGGGTCAAGATTTCCTGTTTTCGCTGCCTCACTCTCTCCTCGATGTTTTGGGCGATATCGGCGTACTCTCCCCCCCAAGTGCGGAGAACAGCCGCGTCCACCTCAGCAAAGTAGAGAGAGCGATCGCTGACTGCATCCTCTAGAGAACCCTGTGGATTAGGGATTAGAGCCGAAAAATCGCGAAATTCACCGTAATGGTCGCGAATATAATCGCCGATGCCCCGCCAAATATCGATCGTGCGCCGGTTGGCACTATCTGCCAACAGTAGCTGACGAATGCCGGGGTAAAAATCGTACCAAGCATCCGTAACCGTCGCTCCCTCCGGACTAAAAATAGACTTTTGCACCAGTCCGCTAAAAAAGACCTCCGCTAGATGCCAATGTTTACTATCGGGTAAAAATCGCCTTTGTGCCAATCGCATCACCGGAGGAATCAGGGGAACGGCCGCCAGCACTTTAGCCAGTTCTCGGGCCAAGGGACTGGCATCGATTAAAAAGCCTCTCAATAACTCTTCCGGGGATTCCGCTCCGGTCGCGGCTGCCTCTTCTTCTCCGGTTTCACCCATATCCACCCCCGCAGTGGTCGATCGGATTAAAACCCCCTGAATGGAGTTACCACCGCTCCCAGCGATAAATTTCGCCCAGGTTGCAAAGTGAGCGGGGGATAGATTGAAAATAGGGAACCGATAGAGAATCTGCTTCGTGCGGAGTTTTTCCCCCTCTTGCAGTGTTGCGTTGGCAGCAGCGGGAGCGAGTGCGATCAAAGGCCGGAGGATCGCCCCCTCTAAAGCGGTTCGTTGCCATAGCTGCTGCGGGAAAATGTGAGCGATGGTGACGGGATGTTCTTTTCCCAAAACCGCTAGGGTGGCAAAAGCAGACCCCGATCGCCAAGCTTTCCCCAAAGTATCGGTTAGGACAATAAAAAGTCGGTTCCCAGAGGGTGCAACCAGACTGCGAGGGTTCCGTTCGATTTGCCCGGCGCCGGAAAGCAAACGAGCTTCATTTTCACCAGTCTGGAACCACCAAACCCGCACGTCCCGAAAAAAGCCTTGCCAACGGAAGAGAGTGGTCATTCCTGCCGCTAGATCTCCCCAAAATTCCATCGGGGGAGAGCGATCGATCAGCAGGTGAACCTCTAACCAACGTTCTAGGGGGGGTCGGAAAGCGAGAATCGGCAATCCCCCCGCTTCGGCCGTCCGTTCCACTGTAACCTCGATATCCAACTCGTCGGCCCGTAATCCAGGCACGCGACGCGCTAGGGGGAGAATTGCCTTACTGATGGCCGCGGGTTCGGGTATCGGAAAGGGATCGGGGACGCGAACGGGAGAAGAACGATCGCTCTCGACCGAATCGCGCTTCGGGGGGGGCTGCGTCGAGCGATCGATGTTTTCGGGATGGACAACGGGAATCGTTGACTCGATCGCTCCGGGGGGAGGGGTTTCTTCACCGCTGCTGGATGACCGGTTATCTTCCTTTTCATTAGATGGGGTTGATTCCGAATGTTCAGGCTGCTCGAGCGACCAAGGCGCGATAATGCGATCGAGGTAAGCAGCGCACCAGATCAGTTCTGCCATTTCCCTCTCGTCTTCCCACCAGATGGGTTTTTTCCCTTCCATCTCTCCCCCTACCTTTGCAAGGATTTAAAGAGGGTGTCTAGCAGCGGGCGATCGGTGGCGGTGAGGTCTTTTCCCTGTAGTAACAGATAGACCGCGTTGAGGAGTTGATCGGTGGCTAGTTTGTCTTTGCGTTTAATTCGATCGAGAAATTCCCGGATTAGTTCTCTGGCCGGTTCGTCCAATTGATTGAGGCGCTCCGAGGGGAAACGTTGCTCTAGTATCCGATAAAAATCATCCTCGTTATCGGGTTGTTCTAGTCTTAAACGCAAACATCGACGCAGAAAAGCGGGGGGAAACTCCCGGGCCTCGTTACTGGTCATGAATACTAGGGGGAACTCCTTGCAGGACACACAACCTCGATCGATCGGGATTTTTTCCTCGCTGTCATCCTCTTGACCGCGATAGGGAAGAACGGATGGTTCGCCAGTTTTTAATCGTGTCAGTTCCGGTATCTCAAAAAATCCCTCCTCGAAAATATGGAGGAGATCGTTAGGCATATCGATATCGCTTTTATCGATCTCATCAATTAGCAGCACCGCCGGTAGGCCTGGACGGGATTGATAAAAAGCCATCCCCATGGGGCCTAATCTTAGATAGCTGCCGATATCCGGCTCCTCGTACTCTCCCCCCTCTCCCACTTTCTGTCTTTGTAGGGAAGCTTCCTGTAACCGTCCGATCGCATCGTAGGCATAAAGACCCTCTTTAAGGGTGGTGCGAGAAACGATCGACCAACGGTAGGGGCCGGGTAATCCCAATTCCCGTGCCACTGCGTAGGCCAGGGAAGTCTTGCCGGCGCCGGGGTTGCCCTCGATCAGTAGGGGACGACGCAAGCAGAGGGCAGCGTTTACCAGTTCCACCGCTTTCTCATCCGCGACGAATCCTAAGGCTCTAGGGTCGATTTTTCCCTGTTTGGGCGGGGTTTCTTGGGATTTCGCTGCTTTTGTCCATTCTTCCGGGGATAGGCTAAAACTGCGCCAAGGAGGTGGGGGTGGGATGCGATCGAGGTGTTTCCTTTGTTCTTTGGGTGTGGGTAAACTATCGGCGCTCAGGGTCAAACCCCGGTAGATGCGAAGGTCTTCTGTTTTGGGAACTGGTTTATTGGCCATTGGATTCCACCACTTTCGTGTTTAGAGGTCTCGGTCTCGGAGCGGGTTTGGGGTATAGATCGTCCCAGAAAAGGGCGATTTTTCGGTTGTTTCTGCGTAATTCTTTGGTCTTATCGGGCCAGGTTTTCCATTCCGAGGGGTTTAGATCGTTATCTGTTATCGGTTCCCTGACGTTGCGACTCCAGACTGCGATCAGCCGGGATTCGACGATATCTTCCAGATCGGCGATCGATGGTTCGGTTCCGATGTAGTAATCTTTCTGGTCAAGATCGCCACCATTTTCCCATAAAGCTCTCTTGATCTCCTCGATCTCGTCGCGGATTTCTCGGAAGTCTTCATCGAAATAGCGATCAAAAGAGTTAATAAAGACGGGGTACTCGTATCCTAGAGATCTCCACATTGTACCCCGCTTAAATTGAAATTCTTCCAGAGGGTATTTTAAAAATTTTATTGGCAGAAAAATTTCGAGATTTAGCTTTACTTTGTTCGGCAAACTATAACGAGCTTTGCGAATTAAATTAGCGAGAAATGTCTGGCTTTCGGGACAAGATTCTACTTGGCTATTTAATTCAATTTTTTCGTTTTCAGCAAATATTCCGAAGGGGCGATGTTGACTTTTAATCCAAAGATTCATTCTTAAGTGAAATGAGTTGAACACCCTTCCAGTATTATTATCTTTATCGAGATCCTGTTCTATTTCAATTTGAAGTCTCAGTTCTTCTCGATTAATACGTTCCTTGAATTTTTCCCAGGACTGCCTGACTTCATTTTGTATTTTATCTAAATCCGCATTTTCTCGATACTTAATAACCCTAGACTGCCAAGCTTCGATAGCATTACAAGCTTCGATAGCATTAATCGACGGATTAATCCTGTCTTCTTCTAATAACCTAGTTCGACACCACTCGGAACAAGCTATGAGAGGACAGATACCCTCTATAACTGGCTTGTTTGATAATTTTTTTAATTGTTCTTTAAGTTCTAAATCGTCCAAAATAAACTCTTCTAAAAATTTACTATTTAATAAAAATGAATTGATAAAAAGTAAATTTTTTGATAAATTTTGTTTAAATTTATTCAATAACTCTTCTGTCAATTCAAGGCGTTTTTCTTCCCAAGTTCGTAGGGTTTTAGGAATAACTGGAAAAAATTTTGCAACCGTTTCAGATCCCGTCAGGTTATGTACAACGTCTTGTGGCATTGAGTCAGGAATTTTTTCATTAACTTTGCCTACAATTTCACCGGGGGAAATATATCGATTACGAGACTGTTGACAAAAATCTTTCAAAACTGCTGCCAAAACGGTAGAGAATACACTCTCTTTAGCCTCTTGTTTGGCACGACAAGCGGCGATCGTGTGAACGGCAATATTTTTTTCTTTGCTCGATCGATATATCCCGATCGAGCCAGCAGCGAATTTTGTAACTTCCACCGCTCCCATTTGCGAGCAACAGGTATCGATAATATACAGAATCTGCGCTATCCGAACCCCATCATTATTGAGAGGACGAACTAAATCTTCGGTCGATAGAGCCGTTTGTCCAATTAGTTTAGGATCGGTATCCTCCACTAAAAGATAATGTCTATCCCCCAGTATATACTCGCCGTGACCGGAATAATAAAAAATGACAATATCGGTTTCACGGCAATTTTGTTGAAGCCATTGAGCAAATTTGAGAGGAATTTCGTCTTTTTTCGGATTAATATCTAAATCGGTTAACACTCGCTGGTATCCAAAATCACCAGTAAACAGATCGACTACCCGTTCTAAATCCGTCTCGACGCTGGGTAATTGCTTGTCAGGGTCTAAGTGCTTGTAATCCTTTGTCCCACAAGCGATTAGATAATACTTGATTTCTTCATCCATACCATTACCCATCAATCGATTAACCCCGATCGAATTGCTTCGCCGGTTTCAACCGCCGTAAGATAGCTTTTGGCATCATGAGCCTTGCAACCATTATAAACTAGCTTATCCTCGATAGTTCCCTCAAATAAAGGGTTGAGTTGCTTTGTCAACGCCACCACATCGCCATCGTCCGCGATATTTACCCATCTTTCCACATTTCCGGGCCAGCACCCCAGGTTATTGCGGGGGGACGGTTCCAGTCGATCGAAAATTAATTGTCTTATCCCCAAAGGAGAACCGAGGGTGACAAAGACTTTAATCGGCCATTCGGGATGCTGACATAAAGTTTCGTAACAGACGATTGAACCGAGAGAATGAGCTACAAGTACCCGCGTATCTTCATCGATAGATTCTATCACTCGCCTTTGAATCTGCTGTTTTAGCTCTCGATCGTGTAAATAGCTCCCCACTTGCTTAAGATAAAAAATAACCAATTTCTCGGCAATGCCACCGAAAAACGGAGATTCACTTAACCCCGACAAAGCTCTCTGGATAATTTTTGGGGTAGATTTTTCTCTCAAAAGGCTATCTGCATTGGGATGATTATTTTCCACTCGTTCCGTTTCTTGCCACCACGACTGGAGTAATTCTTTTTCCCAATCGGAATCGATATCACTAACATCGTAGTTCGGAATGCCGATCGCTTTCGATTTTCCCCGAAAAAGATCTCCGTAAAACCCACAACGAAAATCAGTATCGGACTCTAACTCGGTTCCCGCGAGCTTCAATCCATCCTTGAGACTTGGCAACCACTCCGCAGAAATCGTGTGGCTACCCCTAAATTCTTGCGCGATACCATGAACACCGACAATTTTAGCCATGATCCTCCAGTTACAGGACTTTCCTATCCCTGTTAATTTTCAATTTTAAGATGAAAAGTTAAAACTGATCAAATTTTTATTGCAGGATTTAGGAACAAATAATGTCGATTCCGATCAGACTTTATTATCTCAACTAGCTGGAACTTGGACAGAGGCGGATGAGATGGATTTTTTAGAAAATACAGAGGCCTTTCGAGCAGTTGAGGAAAGTTTGTGGAGCTAAGACCGATTCTACTGGATACCAACGCTTACACCGCTTTAAAACGTAATATTTTTGAAGCAGTTGAGGTGATTAGGAACACGACTTTAATCGGTTTAAATAGTGTAATTTTAGGGGAATTATATGGTGGTTTTGAGTTGGGTTCTAGAGAGGAATATAACCGAAGAGAACTTAAGCAATTTTTGGAAATATCCAAAATTAACTGTTTTGCGATCGATTGAAAAAATGTCTCTAGCAACCTATGGAGTATTGAAATGTCGGGCTTTGGAACGCAAAATCGATCCCCAGACCGATTCTTCGCCCCATTATCAGGTTTTGGTAAGCGATGGGCAGAAAAAACACCGCGTCGCCATCACGTCAAATCCCAAGAAAGCCCTTCCGATTTGCTGTATCTAGTCGATGATGCCTTTCAACTTCCAACGGGATAACGGTGTTTATCACTTTAATCTATTCCCCGGTAGAGATCGGCGATCGCTAACTCTAGGTTAATACTTGACAGGATCACGCGATCGCCCGTCTCGTAAATAGTCGTTTCCCATATCCCCAGAGAATTACGGCGACGGCATTCCACGCGCTGGATTTCTTGGGAAATTAATACATATTCTTCTAAAGTTTCTATCTGTTGATAATCTAGGAATTTTTCGCCCTTGTCAAAAGCGGCCGTACTGGGGGAAAGCACTTCCGCGATCAGTTTCGGATAGCGTTTCAGATAACGATCTTGGCGATCGCGAGGATCGCAGGTAACAAAAGCATCGGGATAGTAATAAAACTGATCTTGATAGTCAACCTTGACATTACCCGAGTAAAACCGACAGTCTGTAGAGTCGCCGAAATGCAGGTTAACCAGAGCGAGTAGATTAAGGGCAATGCGATCGTGATTATCCGTACCGCCGGCCATCGCATAAACCAAACCACGTCGGTATTCATGACGGATCTGACTCTGGCGCTCGATAGCGAGATATTCTTGGGGACTGATGTAGTTGGGAACTGCGATCATAATCTCTAGGGGAAAGCCTAGTATTAATCATAGTACGAGAATGGCTTTGGCTCTCTTATTCTTTGTGTGATCAGTTTAACTTACATAACGATCGATCTCTCAACTCTGGCTCTCTTATGGAGTAGGCCTTCAAGCAAGTGCTAACTAACAGAAACCCGAAATTTGAGTTTTTATTAGAAAAAAAGTCAGCTTGTCAAGCAAGGGTTTCAGAATCTAGATTCGGTCAGGGATTTGCGAAAGTCCCAGAAGAGCCATAATCTCAAAGGAGTCTAAATTTTCTTTAATTAATTGTTGTACCAATTGAGGAGATAGACAAGGTTTTGCGGGAAAAGCCGACAAAATTGCCTAGAGTTCTGGAAGAGTATTATAAAGTTTCAATAGGTCAGATCAAGCGAATTGCCTATATGAATCCGACTTCTACGGCTGGACAGAGCTACAAGCAAAAGCTCTGGCCAACCAACAGGTAGAAGCACTGGACTGGCAAAACTTACGGGAGGAAGTCATTTCCTTGGGTAAACAAGAATATCGAGAACTGGTGGGCCGTCTAACCGTTTTGGTAGGACATCTTCTCAAATGGGAATATCAGCCAGATAAACGTTCTCGCAGCTGGTTTTTGACGATTAGAGAACAGAGACGAGCGATCAGACGGCATCTACAGGGCAATCCTAGTTTAAAATCCCGGATACCGACGGCTTTATCCGACGCTTTCGAGGCCGGAGTCGATTTGGCTTTGCGAGACACGGATTTACCGATACGGACTTTTCCCTCTCACTGTCCTTTCACCTTCGAGGACATCATGACCGACCATTTCCTCTGCGATGCCAGTCAGGATTGGCCATGAGTTCAACGATTCGACGATATCGCCTCGACGGGTATCTGTATCTCGCTCCGTTTCAGGGGATCGGGAACGTAGGGACCGTCATAGAAAAAGCGACGGGGGGAACCGATCGCCCGGTAGCCCGGATGTTCGGCCAGCCATTCGTTCAGTCGGGTCAATCCCTGTTGGTAGCTATCAAAATCGTAACCTCCCTGTAGTCCCAAACTCACCACCGTCATGGGTGGTACATCCTCGATCCGAATATTATCGGCCACCTCTTTCGGGTAAGTGTCGGTATCGCGGTACAAAAAGGAAACTTCGGCCTCTCCCGATGTGGCTCCCGTGTCTGCGGGGTAACGGGTTTCGACAGGTGCGGTCATGGAGATCTCGTTAGAACTGATGTGTTGGTACAGGGGATAAAACGACCGGTTGGCCGCCTCGGACAATTGACCCCGATAACGGTAAGTAGCGGCACGATAGGCGGGATAGTTCTTCACCTCGATCCGTCCGTTCGGAGTCGGAGTCGGAAATCCTGCCGGTAGGGGAGCGCTGGAAGCTTGATAGACCCCGATCGCAAGGGCGGCTAAGGCGATAAAACCGAGGGGAATTAACAGGTGATGTGGTTTCATGATCGATCGGTCGCGGGGACATCTCTATTGTGCGGTACGTTCACTTCCGTTGACATCCCGTTATCGAAACGCGCCTCCTTAGGGACTTGCGCTTTGATAATGTGGCATCTGGCCAGTCTGGTTCTTCTACAGAGCGATTTTCAAAGCTAGGATATTATTCCTACGCAAGTCCCTTAACGATGTAGTAGCGATCGATCTTTGTGTTCTTCGTGTCTTTGTGGTTCCTGACCCAGAGAGCCGATAAGTCAGCGCAAGAGGGCAAAATCTTGATAAACTGAGGAGATAACTATCCTGGACTATTCCCATGACCACTCACTTTATTAGTGCCGAAATCGACCTACAGGAAACCCCGCAACAACTGCAGCAAGAAATCGAAAAAGAATTAGCCAAACGCGGTGAACCCTTGCGTTGGGCAATTACAGAAGTGGATACCGAGAATAATCAAGTCAAAGTCGAAGCGATTGTCACCACTGTCTCGTGAATTCTCGTCCCTATACCGCCGTACTAATTATTCCCACCGGCATCGGGGCAGCGATTGGCGGTTATGCTGGGGATGGCATTCCCGTGGCCAGAGCGATCGCCCAAGTTTGTGATCGCCTAATTACCCATCCCAATGTCCTCAACGGCGCACAACTGTACTGGCCTCTGGACAACACCTACTATGTGGAGGGTTACGCTTTAGATCGTTTTGCCCGGGGGGATTGGGGATTAAGTCCCGTCCATCAAAATCGCATCGGGTTGCTATTTGATCGCGCCATTGAATTTGAGCTCTTGCAAAGACACCTTCAGGCTGCTGATGCTGTCCGAGCTACCCTAGGCTTAGATCTGACCGATTACCTGATCACCGATGCCCCCCTAAATGTGCAGTTGCGAGAGGCAGCCTCCGGGGCCAGTTGGGGAACAATTGGCAATCCCGACAGCTTGTTGCGGGGAGCAGAAAAACTGATTAACCAGGGCCGGGCAGAAGCGATCGCCATTGTTGCCCGTTTTCCCGACGATCCCGATAGCATTGCCTTGGCTAATTATCGCCATGGTCAGGGGGTGGATCCCCTTGCCGGGGCCGAAGCGGTGATTTCCCATCTGGTGGTGCGACAATTCCAAATACCGGCGGCCCACGCTCCCGCTTTAAGTCCGCTGCCCCTCGATCCGCAACTTTCCCCCAAGGCCGCGGCCGAAGAAATCGGTTATACTTTTTTACCCTGCGTTTTGGTGGGTTTGAGTCGCGCCCCCCAATTGGTCAAGCGGCCTGATCCCGATGCTATTTGGAGCCGGGAGGTGGACGCGCTGATCGTTCCCGCCAGTGCCTGCGGCTCTAGCACAGTCTTAAGTTTTTGTCAAGAAAAAACCGTACTGATTGCTGTGCAGGAAAATAGTACAAGAATGAAGGGGGACCCAGAACCTCTAGGGGTGAAAGCAATTAGGGTACACTCATATACAGAGGCGATCGGTGCGATCGTTTGTCAACGGGCTGGGGTTAGCTTCCCATCTCTTCGCCCTAATTTCAACTCTTTACGCTGTTTATCCGAGAATCCGTGACTAATTCCCCTAACTCCGAATTTGATCCCCTGACACGCACACAAGTCCTCACCATTATGGCGGTAACGGCGATTATCTTGCTGGTAGTCGCCAAAGTCTGGCAATATTTTGGTGCGATCGCTATTCCCGCCATTCGCTGGACTCTCCCAGATTTTCTGTTCGGATTAGCGTTAGCGGTGGCAATTAGTGGAATTAGTGGGCTTCTCTATCGTTTTTGGCCGACTTATCGCCATAGTGCTAATGCTTACTTAGAATTAGTCATTAAACCTTTAGCATGGCCCGATTTAATTTGGGTTGGATTACTGCCGGGGTTAAGTGAAGAATTATTATTTCGCGGGGTAATTTTGCCAGCTTTAGGCTTAAATATCTTTGGTTTAACCGTTTCTAGTCTAATTTTTGGTATCCTTCATTTTAGCGGTTCCCAACAATGGCCCTATGTTATCTGGGCAACTGTTGTCGGTTTTGCCCTCGGTTATACCGTCATCATCACCGGTAATTTATTAATCCCAATTCTCGCTCATATTATCACCAATCTCCTCGCTAGTTTTCTCTGGAAATTACAGAATAGTAATCAGTAATCAGTTATCAGTTATCAGATTTGAGTTTTAAGTGAGCAGTATTAAATAAAAGTTTCCTACTGTCTTTTCACTGTTTACTATTTACTGTTTACTGAAAATACTCCCTTCTCCCTAATTCATAATTCCCACTCCCCATCTCCTGTCTCCTATCTCCCATCTCCGAGTCTCCTATAAAAAATATGGAAGTACAATTTCGCGAATTTAATCCTTTTGATGTCTGGTTTTGGCTGGAATTTTCGACAGTTCCCTCGAATATGGAACAGCAGTATGTAGAAGAGGTTTTTGCCTCTTGGTTTTATTTGGGTAAATTAGGGGCTTTCAATGCCGAAAACCTACAGGTACAAGAGGCGGGAATCGATATTAGTTATATGGAATACGATCCAGATAGGGCCGAAAATGCCTTCATGTCACCGATGCACAATATGACCGATTTTGAATACTTAGGTACTTGGGGACGTTGTTGGTTTGATCTCGGTACTAGCGATCTTATTGCTTTAGATATTTTAATCAATGCCTTGACCCAATTAAGTAAGGATTTTGTCGATATTAAACGTTTAATTATCGGTGGAGAAAATCAAGATTGGCCAGTGAGCGATCGCAGTAATTATCTCTTTAGCGAATAGTTAGGGTTTACTGAAAAAGTTTCTTGCAGGAGTTTCCCACACCCCACTTCCCCACACACACCCCACACCCCCACTTAACCACATCTATGCTTAATCTCGTCTCCCTTCCAGAAATTCCCACCGCTGCTTGGAAACGTCCTCTGGGCAAAGGTTGGGAAAAACCCTACAGCGTCCGCTACGCCAGCAATTTAGATGATGGTCCTTGGCATGGGATGCCTCTGGGGGGATTTGGGGGCGGTTGCATCGGACGTTCCCCCAAAGGTGACTTTAACCTCTGGCATCTGGACGGCGGTGAACACAGTTTTAATAGCCTTGCCGCCTGTCAATTTAGCATTTTTGAACAAACAGAAGACGGAAGCGCCCAAGCCTACGCTATGGCAACGGAAAGCCCCAGGGATGAAACTTTATCGCGCTGGTCGTGGTATCCAGCCGAAAAGGGAAACTATGGGGCCCTTTATCCCCGTAGTTGGTACGAGTACAAAGATGTTTTTCAGACTCAATTAATTTGCGAACAATTCTCACCGGTTTGGGCGCATAATTATCAAGAAAGTAGTTATCCTATAGCCCTATTTGAATGGACAGCCCATAATCCCACCGATAAACCGATTACTATTAGTATTATGCTCACTTGGCAAAATACAATCGGTTGGTTTACTAACGCGATTAAATCCCCGGTGGTTAAGGTGAGAGATGATGGTAGTCCCGTCTATGAATATCAATCGAAATGGGGGGAAAGTGAGGGTAATTATAATCAATGGATTGTCGATAATTTCCGCGTTGGCTGTCTGATGCGTCGGGATTACGAAAACCCCGGGGAAGGGGATGGACAGATGGTGATTGCCAGTATTACTAATCCGAGTCTAGAGGTATTTTATCTGGGTAAATGGAACCCTGCTGGCGATGGAGGCGAAGTTTGGGACTATTTCGCCATGAATGGCTCTTTACCGGATATTGAGGACGAAACCCCTGCGCAAAAAGGGGAACAAACGGCCACGGCCATGGCGATTCGTTTTACCATTCCTCCGGGGAAAACTCGCAAAATTCCTTTTATTTTAGCCTGGGATTTACCCGTCACGGAATTTGCCCAAGGAATTAACTATTATCGTCGTTATACAGACTTTTTCGGTCGCAATGGTCAAAATGCTTGGGCGATGGTACGCACGGCTTTAAAACAGGGCGATACATGGCGAGAAAATATTATTAACTGGCAAAAACCGATCCTAGAACGCAGCGATCTGGCCGATTGGTTTAAAATGGCTTTATTTAACGAATTATACCTGTTAACTGACGGCGGTACTCTCTGGACGGCCGCCACGGAACGGGAGCCGATTGGTCAATTTGGGGTCTTAGAATGTATTGATTATCGTTGGTATGAAAGTCTTGATGTGCGTCTCTATGGTTCCTTTGGGTTATTGATGTTATGGCCGCGCTTAGAAAAGGCCGTCATGGAAGCTTTTGCCAGGGCAATTCCCACCCACGACGACACTCCTCGGATTATCGGTTATAACCAAGCTAGTGCCATTCGTAAGGCAAAAAATGCCACTCCCCACGATTTAGGCGCACCCAATGAACACCCTTGGCAAAAAAGTAATTACACCAGTTATCAAGATTGTAATCTCTGGAAAGATTTAGGCAGTGATTTTGTTTTATTAGTCTATCGGGATTATTTATTAACGGGGGCTAAAGATGAGGATTTTCTGCGGGAATGTTGGCCGTCAATTGTCCTGACTTTGCAATATTTAAAAACTTTTGACCTTGATAACGATGGCATCCCCGAAAATTCCGGCGCACCAGACCAAACCTTTGATGATTGGCGTTTAGAGGGAATTAGTACCTATTGTGGTGGTTTGTGGATAGCGGCACTAGAAGCGACGCTTAAAATTGGGGCAATTCTTGGAGAAGATACGGCAATTTTTGCCAGTTGGTTACAGCAATCTCGCGCTATTTATCATCAGACTCTCTGGAATGGAGAATATTATAATTTAGATAGTGGCAGTGGTTCCGATGTGGTGATGACTGACCAATTATGCGGTCAATTTTATGCCCGTTTATTGGCTTTACCAGATGTGGTAGAAAATCAATACACCCAATCAGCTTTAAGTAAGATTTATCAGGCCTGTTTTCTCAAGTTTCATGGGGGAAAATTTGGGGCGGCCAATGGTTTAAAACCCGATGGTACTCCCGAAAATCCCGAGGCAACTCATCCCTTAGAAGTTTGGGTAGGAATTAATTTTGGGTTGGTGGCTTTTTTGATGCAAATGGGAATGGAAAAGCAAGGATGGCAAATTGCGGAAGCAATGGTGCGACAAGTTTATGAAAATGGCCTACAATTTCGCACCCCAGAAGCAATAACATCGGTGGGAACTTTTCGCGCTTGTCATTATTTACGCGCCATGGCTATCTGGGCTATCTATGGGGTTTTGACGGAATTTCAGGGATAAAACAGGATTATCGCCATCTAACTGGTGATGTGGTATTACCTGATAAATCACTGTCATACCTTAGCTTACTGCCAAGAACCCTATCAACAGGGAGAGAAAATGGAGAAATGGGCGGATCGAGAATTACAGTATGTAGAGCGGAGTGGAAAAATCCGAGGGAAGATGCGAACAATGGATAGGTTAATGACCTGGAAGTACCGACGACTATCTCAGAAAACGGCAATTTGGGTGGCAACTTTGTGGGGATGCCTCTGTCTGGGATTAGCGGTCGCCGGAGTTCCCAATGGAACTTGGCTTTCCCAACCTCAAATTCGGTTTCATTCGTCCACTAACACCCTCGGCCAGGTCATGAAAGACATCCAAAGCCAAAACTATAAGGTGGTCTTCCTGGATTTTCGGGGGGTGTCCGATGAGTTACAGAAACGGGTGACTCGGGAGGCGCGAGAGTACAAGTTAATGCCGGTGGTCTGGGTTCAGTCGCCCCAGTACCGTTCCCTGACCGTCGCCGGACTGATCCATGAAGCGCGTCACGGGGATGGGATTCAAGTCGATGACCATTTTTTTGCCCATTATTCGGAGAGGGAGTTCCAGTCTCTAGATTTTCAGTACCAGAAACCGATTTTTTGCAGCATTCAGCCATTTCAGGCGGATTTAGTGAAGCGCGGTCGGTGCAATCAGCTTGACGTTCAATGTTATGCCACCGAAAATTTTGGGAACTGTATCGCCCTGGCCCAAAGACTCGGTGCGGTGGTGAGTTTGTCGGAGCAAGATACTTTTAGATATAGAGAGCAACTGGGAGCGCGGCCTTTCAACGTTTTTTTATGGCCTTACAACTATCTTCCGCCCACAACACAAAATCTCTTTCATGGGGTGATTACCTTTCTGGGGGACATTATGGGGCGGGAAAGGTGACGGCTAAGATTATTCACCCTAGACCTTTTTAGCTGAAATGATTTATCGAGTATTTGCACAGAACAATTACAGATTAGATAAACCAATTTTCAATCACTAAACCCTTAAAATCTTTAAAATCATCAACATTAGTAGATTGGCTAAAATAACGTTATTTACATAATCCTCTCAGTCTTGGCTTTTTTTAGACAGAGGAAGTCGAAAACAACCAAATAATAGCTCATGGATAACCAGAGTAGCTGTGGCTATTTACCGTTTAGATAATCTTAGCTTCGTCATGATCTTCTGATTCGGGTGAGGTCGTTTAGCCTCTGACAAAATATTTAGTATCTAGCAAATATTTGAGAGTCATAAACGAACATCTCTACCCGTTGAATTGTCCCGCAAATTATCAAAAGTATCATCATCAAGACTTGCCAAATCTACTCTTTGCCTAAAATCTTGCAAGGCTGACCAAAAATCATTAACCTCTCTAATTTCCACTAATACCTCTTCATTATCAGGAAAATCAACTTCCTCTAATAACTCAATAGTTTTGCCTTTTTTAATTCCTTTAACTAACATAACATCAACTCCTTCTAAGCTTAACTAGCTACCAGCAAAAGTTGTTTCATCAATAAAATTCTAGCACTTAATAGAATAATTGAAGCTTTCGGGAGTCACAGCGCTCCGAATTGTCAGAAAGATTGAGGAAAAATTAAAATTTTAGTCCGTTCAAACTATCTAATCATCCCCACCTGCAGTTCCTTGAGTTCTGCTTCACTTTCAGATACTTCTATCTTATAAACTCCTGCCATATTTTTCCTTTAACTCTACTAATATGATAAGCTGTCAAGCATTTAAATTACTTGTTGGGACGAGACAAAAGGCAACAGGCAAAAGTAAAGCGATTGGGGGAGGTTCGGCTAATCTAAGAATAAGCGATTTAAATACGTCTTAGCTTATCACATCTTGGGCGCACACAGTTCGATAAACTCACTGACCACAATGCGCCTATACCATAATATTATTGTAGGGGCGAATTGCCTTCGCCCTCTTTTCATAACTTCTGCTGCTCACTACAATTACGAGAGAGCAAAAAATATGAGATGCACCCGATAAATAACCACTGAATGGATAGATTTATGGGGATAGCGTCGATAGAGTCTGGTGGCATAATCTAGCATTCTATAGGGAATATCTTCTTTAGGGTCGGGTTGGAACTCGATATGTAAGATTAATTCTTCCGACTCCAAAAAGATTAAAGTATCGGCTTGGCTCTAGGGATAATTCCGAGGGTTTAATTTCCGTTAATTCTAAGGGTTTACCCAGTAACCAAGTGGCTAAGTCTCTCGAATATTCAAGGGCGATAAATTTACAGGTAGAATCATACATTTTCAATTCAATTATCGGCTAAGTCTGACCTGTATTTTAACAAAATTATCACCCTATCCCTTAAAAATAACCAAAGGAGGTTTTAAAACCTTCCTAAAGGCCAAGATGTGCTTCAAACTATCCTAAATGGAGATTTTATGCTTGGCGCTTACGAAAAGCAGTACCTAACCCCCAAAGATGATCGCTTCAAAAATCTCGTAGCGTTCTTTGCCAATGCGAATAAAATAAATATCGCCCTCTTTCGAGGCACTAAACGCCCCAGAGTCCGCCTGACTAACATCGGAGCCGATCGCTTTCCCTTTTTCAAAGAAAATGATACGCTTGCGGCCGTCGGGTTTGGTGACAGTGACATCTGCACTACCGTTACCTCGACGAGTGACTCCAAAGGGACAAGATCCCGTCGGTTTTCCATCGCCCATAGAACAGGTAACACTACCCGTAGCATGGTAATTTGTCCCGGGTACTTTGGCATCGCTTTGGTTGTAATAATTAGAAATAAAGATTTTTAAGCGATAATTAGCTACCTCATTATTACGCACTGAATTGCGGATCAAACCCACTTGGATCGTATAATCGCCGTCCGCTGGTAGGATTCCTTCATAAGCGTTACCGGCGTTAGACCCGATAACCATCGCCGCATCCTTGCCGGGGACTTTACCCGGTGCAAAAAGGTTGAAAGAAGCACCCCCATTATCGCTATTGAAGGCAAGGGAGATATTCTGCCCAGCATTAGCGCGAATTAGGTACTGAACGACCTGTCCTCCCTTAATTTTGCCTTGAATGGTTGTTCCAGATGTTCCTGCTTTGAATTGTACCCGTTCTTTACGAACTTCGCTTAAGGCTGGAGAAGGTAGGATAACGGGGGTGGTGATTAAGGCAGCGAACAAGAAAGCGGAAAAGAGTTTACGCATTTTCTGGGAGATAAAAAAATAAATCGAGAAAAGATGGGGTTTTTCTGCCCCTCTCCCAATCAGTAGGGAGGAAATCGAGATTACCGACAATCTAACGGACTGGTGTGGACAAGAAACTGATAGCGTCCACCTTCTACCCGCACCCTCAGAGAGTGTAAGTCAAGTCCGGGGATTTTGTCAAGTCTTTTTTAGAAAAAAACTTTATTCGGGAAAGGGTATATCTAAACTCATTTGTTGTCCTTGGGTTTCCCTTTGTTTTTCGGCAGCTTTCAGGACTTCAAAGGTGAGGATAACATCGAGACGTTTTTTCTGTTCAAGGATTTCTTGTACCGTCACAATCTCAATTTTATCCACACTTTGACTCATGTAACGACCGCGATAAATTCCCGCAGATTTGGCTGTTTGGATCATATCTTTGCTAGGAGGTTTCAAGGTGATAAATATACCCAGGGCTGCCCCTTGTAGTGTCATGGTTCCCTGTAGATCTCTGATGTCTCCCGATTTGACATTACCGGATTTTACTTGAAAAATAATTTTCTCGCGGTTGTCTTTATCTCCCTGAAAATAGGCAATAGCATCGATTCCTTTATCTGCCCCTTTTTTGTCATTAATCACTGCCCGGTTATTACTATAGGTTAAAACCGCCCATTTTTCAAATTCTTTGCGAGTACGATCATCCGGTTTAGTGGCTAATGCTTGCGCTGATTCCATGTCTTTAGGAATACCATTCAGTTCAATTTTATCTAAAACATTTTTACCAAAAGAGTCCTCTAATCGCTTTAACATTAAGCTAATACTCTGGTAGGTTATATCAATTCCAATCCAGTTTCTCTCTAATCTCTCTGCTACAGCAATTGTCGTTCCACACCCACAATAGGCATCTAAAATCATGTCTCCTTTATTACTACTTGCTTTGATTATTCTTTCTAATAATGCCTCCGGTTTTTGCGTGGGATAACCCAGACGTTCAGAACTTGTATTTCCAATACGACTAACATCGATCCATAAATCATCAACTCTTTTACCTTTCATTTCATCTAAATAAACTTTCAAACCATCCAGTCGTGGATTTCCATCTCTTTTAACTAAAATTCTACCGTCTGACCACCATTTTTCTAACTGTTCTAATGAGCCAGCCCAGCCTCTATTTGCGGGAGGTTGTACTCCTCGCCATACAAAATTTCGTGATTCACTAGCTGTGGCAATAGTTAGGTTTTCTGCTTTATATAGCCGCCCTTCTTTATCGGTTTTATAACGGCTAAGTTGTTCTGGTGAGTAATCAAAAAAAATCGGATTCCATCTGTAATTTTTTGTTTTTACATAAAACAATAATATATCATGAATTTTTGTAAAATATTTAGCATTAATATTATGAGAATTAGTTCTTTGCCAAACAATCTCATTTTTAAAATCACCCCCCTGAGAGCAAAAAATAGTATCTAAAACTATTTTTAAATAATGACTAGCAGTAGGATCACAGTGGAGATAAAAGCTACCGGTAGATTTTAAAACTCGATGGATTTCCACGATCCTCAGAGTCATACTCACCAGATAAGCGAGAAGACTGCCTTTACCCAAAACTTTAGTTAAACCGTCAATTAAATCGATAGTCTGACTGGTAAATTTCCCCTGATAGTTGCTTTGAATTTACTCTAAAGCTTCGTTAGCGTGATTATCCCATGTCCAGGTATCCACAAACGCTTGTGCTTGTGCTTGATCTTCCTTGCCTAAGTTGTTATAAATTTGGTTGTAATTGCGTTTAGAATTAAAGGGTGGGTCGATATAACAAAGATCGATCGATTCATCTTTGATATATTTCCGCAGCACTTCTAGGTTATCACCGTAGTATAGTTTATTGACCATAGAGATTAAGGGGATTGACTGCATCCTCAATTGTATCCCACATTCCGCACCCTCAACTGTCACAGATCAAAAAAGCCATTAAAGTAGTACATAATAACTAAAATTAATTCAAAGGTTAAAAGGGTTAATGAGAATATATAGCATTAA
>JAADBR010000037.1 GCA_009995705.1 Microcystis aeruginosa W13-11 | reverse complement strand
TGGCTCTGTGTTTTCTTTACCCCTAGACTAATTCACTGCTTTTCTTTTCTATATACCCAACTTAATCGATTGATAAATTCGCTATTAGAATCCGTTTTTCCCTGCCATTTCTGTTTTACCCTTCCCTAGAGTGACAAAAGAGGGATATATCGCTTTTCTAGGACTCTAGGCAGAGGAATGATAGTAGCGAAAGACATACATTTTAGCCATTAAACTACTTTGTTAGTAGAAGGTGTAAAGGCAAGCCGTGATTGGGTTGTCGCTCTTGGAGATGTCTGATCAAATTAATTGCCCGATAGTCTAAAAAGGCTTCAGATCGGTTCATTATGAGCTTATATTTCCATAATCTTATCGGCAGCTCAGTGGAGTAACAGGCGGTAATTTTGACAAATTGGTTAATTAACTATTGAGTTAAAAATAGGCGATTTCAAGAGGAAGGAGGCAATTCTAAGGGGATAGCCCCGATTATTCCCTTACGAAAATCATTGAGTAACTGCATAGCTGCCCTTTCTTTATCTTCTTGATATTTGAGATTGGCCAATTTTTCGATAAAATCCTCCCCGGTTATGTCTAGAGTATTCAACCCATAACGAGATTGTAAAAGTCCTTCATACTGTAATTCTATTAATAAATCGACAAAAGCCGCCGCTATCCTTTGGTTATCATAACCAGCATCCCCAATATCCTCACAGATAGCTAATTTCACCGCATCCTTTTGATTTTCTAAACGGGAAGGAATCACCCCCGGCGCGTCTAATAATTCTAAGGTGTCGGAAATTCGTACCCATTGTAATTGTCGCGTTACTCCAGCCCGGCGGGCGCTGGCGACGACTTTTCGCCCTAATAAACGGTTAATCAGAGCAGATTTGCCCACATTGGGAAACCCGATCACCACGGCCCGCACTGGACGCGGTAACATTCCTCTTAGTTGACGTTTTTGGTTAATTTCATCGCCAATTTTTTCCGCCGCTTTGATAATTGCTTTAACTCTTTCTCCCTGTTTAGCGTTAGTAAAATAGACGGTTTCTCCTTGACTTTTAAACCATGTTACCCATTGTTGCTGGGCAGATTCGGGAATCATATCGAGACGATTTAAGATTAATAAGCGCGGTTTATTGCCAATCCAATCGTCCACCTGGGGATGATGGGAAGCTAAAGGAATGCGAGCATCGCGCACTTCTAGGACCACATCCACGAGTTTAAGATGTTCCTTGAGTTTTCTTTCCGCTTTGGCAATATGACCAGGATACCATTGAATTAACGACATGGGAGATGAGAGTATAAAATTAAATTTTATCAGGAATAGTCCCTAGATAGCTAAGTGGGTAGGTGTTAAAAATTATCAGATTCCTCCTTATTAAGCTATCCATTAGTTACATCTTTCTTAACATAAAATTTGACAAAAAGAGAAAAGTGTGCCAGATGGCTCAAGGGAGTTCTATGGCGGAACTAAGTAGCTGGTTATAATTAGGGTTTGCGGCAAAAAGTAGGGGCGAAGCATTCGGATAGAAAATCTCTGGTTTCATCGATAGGTTATTGCCCGAATGCTTCGCCCCTACACCGACGCGGGCCGATGAAGACGCAAGGTTTTGAAGCACGATTCTCTCAAAATCTTGCACCTGTTTCGCGAGAAAAACCACAAAACCCTTACCTTGCCTACATTTCACATTTATTCAGCAAGCCCTAATTAAATTAAAGATAGATTTTAGGTTCGATCCCCTTAATAAGGGGGGTTGACAATTGTTAACACCTACCTACTTATTTTTTGCCTCTTGCCTGACTGGGAGTCGCAAGTCTAAGCTAAGGATAGCCGGCCAACCCGTACCGACCACCGGATAACTGACAGAATGAACGATTCTAACGCTAATGCTCCCGCTCAATCCTCAGAAGAGACGATAGATGAAACCAATTGGGTAGATCTGGGGGAAGAAGGGAAACCCCTAGATAAACCCACTGCTAAACCTATCCAACCATCTCCCCTCAAGTCTATCTCTACCCTGATCACGGTGGAGACGGCTTTTTTGGCCAGTGCTACCAGTTTAATCTGGTTAATTGATTATTATTTTCCCCTCGGACCGTTATTAAGGGTTTTCTTCCCGATTCCTATCGCTTTAGCCTATTTACGTTGGGGCGCTCGCTGTGCTTGGATGACAGCATTAGTTTCTAGTTTACTTTTGTCGGTGTTGATGGGACCGACTCGCAGTATTGTCTTTTTGATTCCCCACGGCTTGATGGGGGTACAATTGGGGCTATGCTGGCGCCGGGGTGCGCGCTGGGAATTTTCTATCTTGACTGGGGGACTGTTGGGGGCTTTTGGTTTATTCTTTCGTTTTTGGCTGTTTTCAATTCTTTTAGGCGAAAATCTCTGGTTATATGTGATTACCCAAGCGACTAATTTTATTGATTGGATTTTCACCCAGTTAGGGATTCTCGCTAAACCGACGCTGCTGCAAGTGCAATCGATAGCAGTTGTGGGCATATTTGTCAATAGTTTATTATACTTATTTGCCGTGCATTTAGTGGCCTTATTAGTTCTTGATCGCCTCGGTAATCCGATTCCTCGTCCGCCCAAATGGGTGCAAGTCATACTAGATTATGAGTGATTATTTAGCACTTTATGGTCAGTATCTCCAGTCAACTGTTAATCGATCGTTTTTCCCCGATTATTCTCTACGAAAATATTGCCGCTAATCAAGGCGGTAATTTAGCCGCGGCCTGATGGTTAAAGGGGAAAGGTTATCGACTATACCGTTATCGTCCTTACTGGCAAGAATTGCTATAAATCGAGTCAGAAGCCGATTTTCAGGGAATTTTGAACGTTATCGCCTTGCCCGAACAGTAATTAAGAGATTAAGGAAACCGTCAATCCAGTCATCTCGTCGATAATCCTAACTAGACTAGCGGGTTAATTAATTCTTGAGAAAGCCAAAAGGGGATAAAAAGGGAATTTTCGCCTAAAAAGTCAGCTATATAGCTTTTTAGGTCGATTTTATCGCATCTGATTGCTCCTGACTGCTGAATTTGAGCTACTGACTCCTTTCTTGCCCCGAAAAATTTATCTTGACTAGGGGACTTATCATCTTGTCAGAGAGTGACCGAGTGAGTTATAGTCGTCTATAAGACTCGATTAAAGCATTTCTTAAAAGAATCGTGGTTTTTGGAAAATCGAAAAGTGCGCTATTTTTCCCGTCCACAGAAACCCGTTGCCGAGGGGAGTAACTCAAAAACTCCTTTTTTTCCTAGATTCTGATAGACAGAACCGGCGGAAACGGATAAAAAATGCTGTTATCGAGCAAGACTCAGGGATTAATTGAAAATCTCGTCTCTTGGCTGTGCTTGTCTAATTGTGGGTCAAGCCGGCACTTGCCAAACAGACTTAACAACTGAAACCAAGACTCAGTTCCCACGTCTGGGGGGCAGATGAATATCAAGATGAGGCTTTAACGATGCGGACTCATCTTCTTAGAACTTTCTTAACAAGACCAGATTTCCAGAAGTAGCCTCAAAACATAGACAAATAGCCCATGGTCAGTCGCTTTTGAAACCGAAAGATTGAGGAAATTGAATGCCAAAACAAATAATCATAGCCGAACAACACCATATAGCGGCTGTTTTTTGGGAAGATCAAATTCAGGAATTAGTTGTAGCCACAGGTAATCAACAGGTGGCCGACATCTATTTAGGATTAGTAGAAAACGTCATCCCCGGGATAGATGCAGCCTTCGTCAATATTGGCGACGCGGAACGCAATGGCTTTATTCATGTCACCGACCTGGGCCCTTTAAGACTGAAAAAAACCGCCGGCGCTATCACGGAATTACTGGCCCCCCAGCAAAAAGTGCTGGTGCAGGTAATGAAAGAACCCACCGGCAACAAGGGACCGCGACTAACGGGAAATGTCACTCTCCCCGGTCGTTATCTGGTATTGATGCCCAATGGTCGCGGGGTGAATCTTTCCCGTCGCATCCGCAGTGAAGACGAGCGCTCCCGTTTACGAGCTTTAGGGATTTTGGTCAAACCAGCAGGGATGGGGTTGCTGGTACGCACCGAGGCCGAAGGCAAAGCGGAAGAGGCGATTATCGAGGATTTGGAATTTCTGCAAAAACAGTGGGAGAGCATCCAACAGATGGCCGTCAGCAGCCGCGCCCCAGCCCTGCTTAACCGCGATGATGACTTTATTCAAAGGGTTTTGCGGGATATGTACAGTGCCGATGTCAATCGCATTGTTGTTGATAACCCGATGGCGGTAAAACGAGTTAAACAGCAATTGACGAACTGGGGCGGCGGCAAAGCTCTCGAAGGGGTTTATATCGACTCCCATCGGGAAATCCAGCCAATTCTCGACTATTTCCGGGTTAACGCCGCCATTCGCGAGGCCCTGAAACCCCGGGTTGATTTACCCTCCGGCGGCTACATTATCATCGAACCGACGGAAGCTTTAACGGTAATTGATGTTAACTCCGGTTCCTTTACCCGTTCGGCCACGGCCAGGGAAACTGTACTCTGGACTAATAGCGAGGCCGCCACAGAAATCGCTCGACAACTGCGCTTGAGAAATATCGGCGGTGTGGTGGTGGTGGACTTCATCGATATGGATTCCCGTCGTGACCAGTTGAAACTGTTGGAATTGTTTAATAAAGCCCTGAAAAGTGATAAGGCCCGGCCTCAGATTGCCCAATTATCGGAATTGGGGTTAGTGGAATTAACTCGTAAGCGTCAGGGGAAAAACATTTATGAATTATTCGGCAAAACCTGTGACCATTGCGGCGGCCTGGGCCATTTAGCCCATCTACCCGGAGAGGGCAGCGCCATCGCCCTGGAAACCCCCCCCCTTAGCCGCGCGGAAAAAGAAACCCTTGTCATCGCCCCAACTAATACAAAAGTTCTGCCCGATAAGAGCGCTCCTAGCGTTGCGGCGGCCGAACCCTATCTAGAAGTTTTCTCCGAATTTGAGGTCGAAGAAAACGCCCAAGAGATAGATCTTTCCTTCCATCCCAACTATCAAGAACAGGTTAATAATTCTCGTCGTCGCCGTCGTCGTCGTCCCTCGGAACTGTTACTAAAAGAGGAACGGGGCGAAAAAGCCTCTACTAACGGTGTTAACAACGAAATCGAGCCGGAATCAGAATCCCAACGCCTTGAGGAAAAACGAGAACGCCCGGCCCGTCTCTCGAAACGAGGAGAAGATACCAGCACTGCCAAAAATATCCCCGTCACCGAACGGGAGCGGGTTTCCGTGGAAATGACCCCCATAGAACAGGAAGTTTATTCTTTAATGGGCATTTCTCCCCTGATTCTGGTGGATAAGGAGTTTAAAGACCCGAAATCGGTGATTGTTTCCGTGAAACTGCCAGGGGAAAGAGAAGCGGAAAACCCAGAAACCTCTGCCACTCCTGAAATATCCTTGACTCCTACCCCAGAAGCTGAGGTCGCACCGGTCGAAGGGATGGAAACTGGCGAGGAAGCCGAAAATCGTTCCTTGGTGCGCCGTCGTCGTCGTTCCACCACTAGCGAAGTTAGTCAGGAAATCAACCAAGAAGCTAGTCCGCCAGTGAGTTTTACGCCCGAACCGATTGGGACCGAAACTCCAGTTTTTCTCGGCGAAGTCATTCCTTTAGAAACCCCGGTAAGCGCCGAGGTGACGGAGGAACCACAAGTAGAGGCTGAAACTGCGGTGCTGCGTCGTCGTCGTCGTCGTTCTTCCGCCACTGTCGATGAGTCATGAGCGCAGAACCCTTAATTGCTGGTGTCGATGAAGTGGGGCGCGGGGCTTTATTTGGCCCCGTGGTGGCGGCGGTAGTGGTCACTGTCCCCTCTGGTTTTCTGCGGCTGTGGGAGTTGGGGGTAAAAGATAGTAAGCAACTTAGCCCCCAAAAACGGCAAAAATTGAGCCAGCAAATACAACGGGATTTTGTTTGTCGCATCGGTTATGCTACGGTGAAAGAGATCGATCGCTTGAATATTTTTCATGCCTCCCTACTGGCAATGAGCAGAGCTATCGGGAAATTACCCCTTTCCCCCAGTCTCTGTTTGATCGATGGCAAGCACATTATTAAAGATTTGTCAATCCCCCAAAAGGCGGTAATTCAGGGAGACCAACAATCGCCGGTAATTGCGGCGGCTAGTATCGTGGCCAAAGTCTGGCGCGATGACTTAATTGCTCGTTGGCACGGACGCTATCCCGATTATGGACTCCCTCGTCACAAGGGTTATGGCACTGCTCAACACCTAGAAGCGATTGGCAACCATGGACTTACTTCTCAGCACCGGCTCTCTTTTAGTCCCTGTCAACAAATCCGCGTCAGTCCCCACTCAAGGGCGGAGTGGGGTGGGGATGGCGATTGAGCGGTTTATTCACTGATAACTGATGCCAGGGCCTGACGAGCAATTTTTGTGACGTAGAGGGTGACGGCAACGGTAGCGATAAAACCAATAAGGCGAATAGTCCATAGTAAAACTGGGTTAGTGGCTGGTGCCGAAGTCCCGATAGTGGCAAGACTGCCCGCTAAAGAGCCAATATAGACATACACTATCGTCCCCGGAATCATGCCCGCGCAACCTAGTAGATAATCTTTCAGAGAAACCCTGGTGACACCATAGGCATAATTGAGCAGAGTAAAGGGAAATATAGGAGATAAACGGGTTAAAAGCACTATTTTTAAACCTTCTTTCCCCACAGCTTCATCGATAGCTTGGAATTTATTATTACCTTGAATTTTTTCCGCCACCCACCCCCTAGCCAGATAACGTCCCACCAAAAAAGCGGCAGTAGCGCCGATAGTTGCCCCGATAAAGACGTAAAAAGAGCCTAAAACCAAGCCAAAAACCACACCAGCCCCTAAAGTCAGGATTGAACCGGGAAAAAAGGCCACAGTAGCTAGAGTATAGATAATTATAAACGCGAACGCTCCCACGGCTCCCAAACTATCCACCCAAGTTAAGACATGGAAAAGAATAGTTTGAGGATTAAAACCGGTGGAGGCACTGGATTCGAGGGCAAAAGCGGGGGGAGTAGTCAGGAGAAAAACAAGGCTAAATGTAGTTAATAACAGTAAATGCCTGATAATCACAGTTTTTCCCGAGGACAAAAACTTGGAACTAATCATAAAAGGTCCCTATAAGAAATGAAAAAAGAGAGATTGAACTACAGAAGCGAATTAAATAGAACTGGGGGCTATTCTACCGCGATTATCATTGTTTAGACCAGAAAGCCAATCCTGAAAATTCCCAGAAAATCCCCCTCTCTGGGAGAAGATAAGACAAGCAACAGCCAGGTAATTTTTGCCGTTTACTTGATAAGCTAGGACGCATCTTAACCGCCTATCCTTAGATTAACTGAATCTCCCCTAATCCCTTTACTTTTGCCTCTTGCCTCATCTCAATCAGCAATTTAAATGCGCGGGCAGCTTATTACACCTTGCCATCTCTGGGGAAAAAATGTCACAATTAGAAATAATTAGCATTCGATATAGCAATTAATCTATGAAAATCACCCCCAAGGTCAAAGCCCCTACGTTCCTGCAAATGGCACAATGGATCATTAATCCCGTAGCTTTTATGGAAAATGCCGCCCGCAAGCATGGCGATATTTTTAGCACAAAAGTGGGTTTAACTGTAGATAATTTTATCTTTGTCAGTAGTCCTGCGGCCCTACAACAGGTTTTAACTAATGACCGTAAAAAATTTTCGGCACCGGGGGAAGCAAATCGGATTATTGCACCGATTATTGGTGATTATTCCGTCGTCATGTTAGACGGAGACATCCACAAAAAACGCCGTCAGCTTTTATTGCCACCTTTTCACGGGGAAAGAATGCGTTTCTACGGCGATTTAATCCGCGATATTACCCTAAGAGTGATGGCAGAATTGCCCGAAAATCAACCTTTTAAGGCTCGTTCAGCGACCACGGCGATTGCTTTACAAGTAATTATGGAGGCAGTTTTTGGAATTAGTCAAGGGGAACGTTATCAAACCATGAAAAAAGTTCTGGCTGAGATGCTCGATATTTTTAACTCTCCGGTGATGGCTTCTTTGCTATTTTTTCCAATTTTGCAGGCTGATTTTGGTGCCTGGAGTCCCTGGGGAAAATACCAGCGTTCCCAAGCAAAAATTGATGATATTATCTATACAGAAATTGCCGAAAGAAAAGCTAATCCTAACCCCAATTGCACCGATATTTTGTCACTACTGATGTCGGCCCGGGATGAAGAAGGCAACCCGATGAGTGATAAGGAATTGCGCGATGAATTAATGACCTTATTATTCGCAGGTCATGAAACCACGTCCACCGCTATTTCTTGGGTGCTCTACTGGACCCATCGCTATCCAGAAATTAAAGCAAAAATTCTCCGAGAAATAGCCACTTTAGGAGATAATCCTAACCCCATTGATATAACTCGATTACCCTATCTTTCGGCGGTTTGTTCGGAAACTTTACGCATTCATCCCGTGGCAATGTTAACTTTTCCGCGAGCAGTGGAAGAACCGGTAGAACTGGATGGTTATCCTTTAGAAAAAGGGACAATTATTATGGGTTGTATTTATCTAGCCCACCACCGCGAGCAAACTTTCCCCGATTCCCATACTTTTAAACCAGAACGCTTTTTAGAAAAACAATTCACCCCCTACGAATATATGCCTTTTGGTGGTGGAGCGCGTCGTTGTATCGGGGAAGTTTTAGCTATCTACGAGATGAAAATCGCTATCGCCACAATTTTGACCAATTATCAGTTAACTCTAGTTAATAATACCCCAGAAAAACCCAGCCGCCGCGGTGTCACCCTTGCTCCCTCGCGAGGAGTTCCCATGATTTTAAAAGGACGACGGGAACCTCTGGTGACTGCCCCCATGCTCGCCGAAATTTCTTAAAAAAACTGACAAACTATTGTACAATCAGAGTTGTGGTATCCCATATCATAACTCAGCTTTTCTGTCAATAAAATTAGGGATAATTATGGTCTTAATTCGTTTAGCTAAATTTTGGCAAATTTCCGAAAATGAAGTTACTTCTGAAAGTGTTTATTTTAACCGTCGTCGCTTTTTACAGGGGTTAATCGGAACAGGAATTGCGGGGAGTTCCCTATTATTAACTGCTTGTGGTAAATCCTCCTCCTCGGAAGCTTTAGAAAAAAGTTTGCAATTACCTAAAATTGCAGGGTTCAGCAGAAATCCGCAGTTTTTAACGGTAAATCGCCCCGTAGTTGCCGAAACTGTAGCCGGGAAATATAACAATTTTTATGAGTTCGGAGGGGGAAAAAATATCTGGTTAAAAGCGCAGAAATTACCGACGAATCCCTGGACGGTAGAAGTAGGAGGATTGGTAAAAAATCCCCAAACCTACGATATAGACACTATTAAAAAAACCTTTCCTCTCGAAGAAAGAATCTATCGTTTTCGTTGTGTGGAAGCTTGGTCAATGGTCTTACCTTGGTTGGGTTTTCCCATGAGTGCTTTAATCGCAGCAGTGGAACCCAAACCCGAAGCTAAATTCGTCCGTTTTACCTCCTTTTATGATCCCGAAATTACCAAAGGGCCAGGATTACATTTAGGAGCCTTGCCTTGGCCTTATACAGAAGGTTTAAGAATTGAAGAAATGGCCAACGAATTAGCTTTCTTTGCCGTGGGAATTTTCGGGCATGATTTACCCAAACAACACGGCGCACCCTTGCGAATGGTTATCCCTTGGAAATACGGTTTTAAAGGGGCAAAATCGATAGTAAAAATTGAATTTACCGCCAAACAACCCGCCACCTACTGGAACACAATTGACGCTCATGAATACGATTTTGAGGCTAATGTAAACCCCAGTAAACCCCATCCCCGTTGGTCGCAAGCAACGGAGAAATTTATCGGCAGTAGAAGTGATTTATCTTGGGAAATTATCGAAACTCTGCCCTATAATGGCTACGGTGAATATGTGGCTAGTTTATATAGTTAATTTCTATGATTATCCCCATTTTATTTAGTTGAAGGAAGTATTTATGGATAATAAAACCCTGTACGAAGAAGACTTTTATCTCTGGATTAGAACTACTATTAATCAACTGCAAGCCAGACAGTTTGAGCGGGTAGATTTAGATAATTTACTGGAGGAATTAGCAAGTATGGGAAGGGGTGAAAAACGAAAAATTGAAAATCTTTTGATTCAATTGCTGGTACATTTGCTGAAACTAACCTACTGGACAGGAGAAAAAGCTAGAAATGAGGGTGACTGGAAAGGAGAAATTATCAACTTTCGCCGACAAATAATCAAAGAAATTAAAGATAGCCCTAGTCTCAACCCCTATCTTTTGGAAATCTTTGAGGAATGCTATCAATTTGCTAGAAAAGAGGCTCAAGTTAGAACTCAATTACCCCTCGATACTTTCCCAGTTATTCCCATTGGTTCCCTTGAACAAATTCTCGATGAAGATTGGTTCCCTACTAATGACCACGAGTAATATATAGAGGTAAATTATGGATAATAAAACCCTGTACGAACAAGACTTTTATCTCTGGATTAGAACTACTATTAATCAACTGCAAGCGAGACAGTTTGAGCGGGTAGATTTAGAGAATTTACTGGAGGAATTAGCAAGTATGGGAAGGAGCGAAAAGCGCACAATTAAAAGTCTGTTAACCCGATTATTAGAACATTTACTTAAGCTCAAATATTGGGCGGCAGAAAGAGAGAGAAACGAAGGTCACTGGAAGGGAGAGATTAGAACTTTTCGTCTCGATATATTAGATGAACTTAAAGATAGTCCTAGTCTGAAACCTTATCTTTTGGAAATTTTTGATGAATGTTATCTTTCAGCCCGAAAAAATGCCAGTGATCGCTCTCAATTCCCCCTCGATACTTTCCCCGCTATTCCCATTGGTTCCCTTGAACAAATTCTCGATGAAGATTGGTTTCCTGCGGGCGATAATCTGGAAATATAGCCATCAGTTAGACTGCTCCATACTGCTGTAACAAAAAACAACTATCCCCCGATAGCGATCGCTAAAGGTCGAATAATTGTAAGTTTTTGTCAAGGGGTGCGGTCAGATCGAAGAATCATCGCTAGAATGAGCCTAATTGTCAGTGCGATGCCGAAGGCACTGCATAGCAGATCGCCGATCTTGTAGGGTGCGTTCCCTAATATGGCTCCCACTGCTCCAGCGATCGATTTTGGGGAACGCACCATGCCCATTGATTGAAGCTGTGGTCTAAATTTGATCGCCGATCGTGTAGTACGGGGCCTGGTGATGCTCACACAAATGATACTGAATTGCCAGATATTGGAGTTCACTACTGGCTAGATGCAGGAACGAGGCTGAAATACATTTTGAAAGTCTGGGTTGAGGATTAAAGAGCTTGCGAATTAGTAGTCAGGGTGGGCGTTTGCTCACCTTGCTTTTTCATGCGGTAATATGGAATGAGATGGTGAAAGACTGAGACTATAGCTATGACGCTCGCATCAAATAAACAAACCGCTATCATTCGTACAGAGCGAGGACTGACAATCGCAGGAACCCGCATCACCCTCTACGATGTGATGGATTATGTGACTGCTCAATATCCACCTAAGTTCATTCAGGGATTATTTGATCTGACGGAAGAGCAAATTAACACTGCCCTGGCTTATATTGAGGCTCATCGTGCGGATGTGGAAGCTGAGTACCAGCAAGTTCTCAAAGAAGCTGAAGAACTCCGACAATATTATGAAGAGCAAAATCGTGAGCGAGTTGCCCGTATTGCTGCGCAACCACCTAAGCCAGGCTCCGAGGCTGCTTGGGAAAAGCTTCGAGTGGCTAAGGCAAAGCGTGAGTCGAAAGTATGATTTTTTTGATTGATCACAATCTCAAAGGTCATGCCTTGGTTTTCTTTGGTGCGATCGCAACTCAGGGCTGGCTTGATATCGTCCCGATGCAGTTCGTCACCTTTGCAGAGATGGATTTGTCGATCAACAGTGATGACAGGACGGTTTGGCGACTTGCTCAAGAGAATCAGATGATTTTGCTTACCGCTAATCGCAGTATGGAAGGGAAAGATTCCCTAGAGCAGGTCCTGCGTGAAGAAAATACCTCAGAGTCATTGCCTGTGATCACCGTTAGCAATGCTGATCGGCTTTTGAATGATTCCGAATATCGAGGTCGGTGTGTTGAAAGTCTTGTTGAAATCGTGCTTGATATTGATACCTATCGAGGTGCAAGACGCATTTTCATTCCGTGACGCGCCGAATGCTAGAGCCGTTGAAGTCTATCTGTAGGGACACGGCATAACGGGGTCTTTATACTGAATCGGTTTTTAATAGTATGATTAACCCCCAATCCAACTTTAAAAACCTGCTCCCTTCTCCCCACTGCTGTAACAAAAAACAACTATCCCCCGATAGCGATCGCTAAAGGTCTAATAATTGTAAGTTTTTGTCAAGGGGTGCGGTCAGATATAGTAATCATCGCTAGAATGAGCCTAATTGTCAGGAATTTAGTTAAACAAGGTTTTTGGCAATAGGCTAATCTGGCTAACAGGCTTTTGGGTGTGATATAGGGAAAAGTTCTGGCGATTGCGCCTAAATGAAGTGATATACCGAAATTTGACCCATATCGTTACCCCAGAGAGTTTTATGCAGAAAGTTGACCTATAATATGTAGTTGGGTGGAATCTGAGACATCAATTAGAACATTAAATACCTCTAAAGCTGAGGCTCGTATAAAGATGTTAGAAGACAAAGCGATGATTATTATCGCAGTATCAAAATACGCTGGTGCCTATGCCAGTCTTCCGGGAGCGATAACCAGTGCGAGAAGATTGCGTGAGTGGGCTGAACAAGCTGATGAAGACTGTAATTACAAAGTTCTTTATCTAGCTGATCATGATGATGATGATGTTTATAAGAAAATTGATGTTCAACTCGTGAGAGAAAAAGTCACCGAGTTTGTTAACAATAACTTCATAGATCGACTTGTTGTGTATTTTGCTGGACATGGCATTGTTCGCTCGGCAGGTGACCAGTTTTGGCTTCTTACCAATGCGGCGAATGATCAGCGAGAGGGAATTAATGTAGAAGCTTTCAGGCGGGGTTTACTAAAATGCAATATTGGTAATGCTGATTTTGCAGGTCAATTGTGCATCATTGGTGATGCCTGTCGAAATACTGGGCGAGATGCTATCGAATTTTACGGTGATCCAATTCTGACTTCGACAGCAAACATGAATAGGCGTATTCAGCTTGATAGATTTCTGTCCACAGGGCTTGGTGATTACTCATTCCAAATCAATCAAATTGGTAGTCAAAGTGCGTACTGTCTATTTTCGGAGGTGACGCTGAGTGCTTTGCGTGGCGAAGTTAAAGAGGCAATTGACACTGAAGATCATCGATTCAAACCAGTTGTCACAAATCATAAATTAGCTGAATATTTAGAAAAAGAAGTTAGAAGTCGTGCGGCTGCAATTGGAGAGGATATGGAGCCTGATCTGCTTACTGGAATCCGTCCTCCCCATAACTTCTACAAAAAACTAAAGGAACCGATTCCCGATGTGATAGCTAGTTTGCAAGATCGGCAACTGGCGACAGCCATCCGAATGGCAATACATGATTCCCGTCCGAGAAGTAGTAATGAGCGGCTTACAGCAGTTCAAGAAGGTCTTAAACAAACTCTTTTGGGATGGCAAGGGGGACCTCCTATTTCATTATCGGAGTTTAGGCAATACCAATACCTTCTTGGTAATGGTAATTATGATTATTATGATTTTTTAACTGTGAGTGATTTTCGACCAAACTTTGTTGCTGTACCTCATGGTTCACGAGTTGACGTGGTAGAGGGACGTTGGCGATTAGAATTCTGTATAGCAGGGATTAATTGGTATGATGGTTCCCCTATTTTAATCCACCAAGATGAACAGTGGATAATTATTCCTAATTACCCCAATGTTGATACTGTCGTCTCTCGCAATTTACCTGGTGATATCTTATTCTTACGTAAAAATGGAATATGGGATACATATCTAAGTGATTTTTCAAATCTTGTTGGCAGTGTACCGTTGCGTGCCGCAGATGCTCAAAAATTTGCAGATAGGATTAGAGTGGGAAAAGAGGAATATCCTCATCAAGCGGTGACAGCAGGATATCTTTACGAATTTTCCAACGACTACGATAACATCGCTAGAACTGCCCATTATATGGCTGGCGATGGCTTTAGCAGGGTGAGAGTGGTACCGTTTGATCTCGCACTACTATGTGCGGACAAAATCTGGTGGCGTAAAAAAAACGGCAGGTTTGTTGCATATGCAAATCTACCAGCCATCGAACGCTCACAGCCGAGTGAGCAAGAAGATAATCGCCCCTACTATACCAGACGTGAATTTGAGGCACGCAAGAATGTCCGACTCTGGGGAATTGCACCAATCTTTAGTCAGGGTTGGAATTTTATGCAGACTGAGCTATACCTTGACATTCCAGATGAGATCAGGCTAATCGGCGAAAACATGAGTGGGAGATCGGCAGCAAGCTTAACAGACAAGGGACTTAGAATGTTTCTTGAAGCCTTTGACTATCGGGTTGTTGAAATTGATCCTAATATTTAACGCATTAACAAAACCTTTGACCTTTCAATATTATTTGGAGTATTTATCAATGACAACAGTTCTTTTAATTCACGGCATTAATAATCAGAATAATTCAAAGGAGAATATCGAAAAAACGTGGAGCGATGCCCTTAGAAGCGGTGCTACTAGCGCGGGACTAACGATACCCGATGATGTAAAATTCATGGCGGCGTTCTATGGAGACGTACTCTTTGAGGAAACAGAATCTTGGAACAAAAACAAACCTGCTTCAAGTCCTATGAGTGTCGAATCTCCGGACGAAGACTATGCAAATGATGAGGTTGCGGCTCTGTATCTTGAATTCCAGAAGAAATACGGTATCAGCGACGAGCAAATATCTCAGGAACTCGACGACCAGGATAATTTCCAAGCTCAAAAGCGCATGGCTAAAGGAATTCACAAGAGTTGGTTGAAAGCAATTGCACGAGCTTTGGAAAAGGTACTTCCTTCAAAGGGCAAAAGAGTAGCGAGAGCTTTTATAAGTCAAGCTGCTGCATATCTTCATAAACCTGGTTTAAAAGAGAAAATTGACGATCTTGTTATGACACAAATAATAGACGAACTGCCAAAAGACGAGAAAGTTGTTATTATCAGTCATTCACTTGGCACTATTGTGTCTTATGACTTAATGCGTCGTCTCAGACGCCAAGTAAAGGTTAAATTACTGTTAACGGCTGGTTCACCTCTTGGTATTGAGATAGTTAAACAGCGACTTGGGCCACCGCTTATCTGCCTTCCAAATGTTAATAAATGGGTAAATGTATCAGACAACGAAGATTTTGTTGCTCTTGAAACTAGGCTAACTGGCGAAACTTTTGGATGCGATAAAATTACCAATATTGATCAGTTAGATAACGGAGATGAAGATGCACACGACATTCTAAAATATCTCGCCCATGATGTTGTAGCGAAAGAAATTGTGTTGAACCTCTAATTTAGATAAACAAATTAGTGCGATCGCCGATCTTGTAGGGTGCGTTCCCTAATGCAAGTGCTACTGCTCCAGCGATCGATTTTGGGGAACGCACCATGCACATTCATTGAATCTGTGGGTTTAAGTGCGGTGTGGGCTAATCTGGCTAACACGCTTTTGGGCATGATATAAAGATAGTATGGGTGATGGTTTATCTGATGACAAAGAATGGATATGTGGGGGATGTCTTTCAGGCATTGCTTACGGCGTTGTCAGATCAGAATATGAAGAATGAATTGCGACACAACGAGAGCCTTACTGTTAAAGCGTTTTCAAGTCTGCTCTGATGCGCCATCATCTTCAAACTTGACAACGCCTGGCAAGCATTCAAGCCTGGATGTCTGTCATGGATTTAGAAACTTGGTATCAAGGGGGGAATTCTGGTTTTTTCCTATTTTGTCAAGACCTCGGTAGTTACGGTATTTTCCGAAAAATAGGGCAGTTTTCAGGCTACCCTAACCGGAAAATTAATCCCCAAAATGGGAGATAATCGCGTCGGCAAATTCGGAACATTTCAGAGGAGGATTAACGGGGGGTTCCATCAGACGCGCTAAATCGTAGGTAACTTGTCGATTAGCGATCGCTGCTGCGATGCCTTTTTTAATCAAATCGGCCGCTTCTTGCCATCCCATGTATTCCAACATCATCACCCCAGAAAGAATCACCGAACCGGGGTTAATTCGGTCTAAACCGGCGTGTTTAGGGGCTGTACCGTGGGTTGCCTCAAAAATAGCGCAACTATCGCCAATATTCGCCCCGGGTCCCATCCCTAAACCACCGACGATCGCCGCTGCCGCATCGGAGAGATAATCACCATTCAGGTTCATAGTAGCGAGGATTGAGTATTCATCGGGACGGGTTTGGATCTGTTGGAAGATACTATCGGCAATGCGATCGTTAACCATAATTTTATCTTTCCATTGGCCATTGCCGTGGGTTTCCCAGATAGCATCGAGAACACTGGTAACTTCTTGGCAGATTTTGGCTTTTTTCTCGTCGGTGAGGGCATCATAACCCGGTTCTACCATGCGGGCGTTATCTTCGATGCTCAGATCAGGGTTTTTCTCCTTATTACTCAGGATCCATGATTCCATCTCGGTGACGCACACATCCCGGAATTCACTCTTAGCTAATTCATAACCCCAATCCCGGAACGCCCCTTCCGTATATTTCATAATGTTACCCTTGTGGACGAGAGTAACTTGATTTTTCGGTTTCGGTAAAGTCAGCGCTCGTTCGATCGCCCGGCGGACTAATCTTTGGGAACCCGTCTTACTAATCGGTTTGATCCCGATACCCGCATCAAGGGGAATTTGTTTTTTACCGTGTTCGGGAGTGGCGGGAATTAGTTCGGTGTTGAGATAATTAATCAGTTTATCGGCGATTTCCGTGCCTTGTTTCCATTCGATACCGAGATAGATATCCTCGGTATTTTCCCGATAGACGATGACATCGAGTTTTTCCGGGGTTTTATGGGGGGAAGGAGTTCCCGCATAGTAACGACAGGGACGAACACAGGCATAAAGGTCAAAAATTTGCCGCAAAGCCACATTCAGGGAACGAATGCCGCCACCGATGGGAGTGGTCAAAGGACCCTTGATGGCGATACCATATTCTTTAATCGCTGTCAAGGTATCTTGGGGTAGATATTGATAAGTCCCGTAGATTTCGCAAGCTTCATCACCAGCATAGACTTTAAACCAATGGATTTTCCTTTGACCAGAGTAGGCGGCGGCGATCGCTGCATCGATAACTTTTGCGGTTGCGGGCCAGATATCGACCCCCGTACCGTCACCGCGAATGAAGGGAATGATGGGATCGTCGGGAACTAGAGGTTTTCCCTCAGAAAAAGTAATTGTCGAGCCTGTTGTCGGTGGGGTAATTTTTTCGTAGCTGACAGTCATGGGCTTCCAGAAACAGTATTTATCTATACGTTGGCAGCCTAGCGCCGTCAATATCCATACTCAGGCATTTTGGCTAATTTCTTAAAGATTCACTTGCTGGCATCAACTTCGTACCTCACCATTAAGATAACTGCCATAGTTAAGACTCTTTTAAGCTGCCCGCGTATTTAAATTGCTTGTGGAGATGAGGCAAGAGACTTCGCAGGAATTTGATGACACTTTACCTAAAATTGGGCTTTTCTAGGTTCTGTGTGAGCATGGTATAATGGTGACACAGAACAGGAGGTGGGTTATGTAGATAAATTTTGATCAACTCCTCGATTTACCGAATGTAACAGGGGTCAATTATCAAAAAATTGCTCAGACAATTTTCCTAAAGCTCGCTCTTTTAAATGAAACAATTGAATGTCCGAATTGCCATCAAATATATATACTACAAGAGCCGAAAACTCTTATCCATCAATGGATACACCCATTAACTTTTCTTAATGTACCCGTGGAATGGTAGTCATGTATGTAATACGAGTCTCAACTTAGTTGGGGTTTAACAACCTTTCTAGATTTTGTTCACAGTTCTCTTTATGTGAGAGAATGTTTAATTTTTCAGAAAGATGTAAGGCTCGTTGCCAGTGATTAATAGCGGATTGACGTTCTTTGACTATTAATTGAGGAGATTTAAAATCATTCTCCGAAAAACAGCGATCGCCCTTCTTAACCTCAGCTAAAAACGCGATCGCCTTCTCCTATCTACACAGTAAAACAGCGATCACCCCTGATTAAGCAATCGCAAATTCTGTTAATTCACGACTTGCAGGATCATGAAATGCTAAAACAATATCTTCTTTGGGAATCCCTGCTTCTAATAATTGAGAGGTGATTCCTATTTCTGTCCAATCTTGTTCAATATAAACTCTTTCATTTTTAATACGAATATGAATCTGAATATTGTTAATTTTCTTTTTGTTTATCCAACCAATAGACATCCATAGATAATGATCATGATTTTCATCAAAAATCAAACAGGTTTCTAGTTTTTTTTTGGATGAGCTATTTGCAATTTTGTCTAGCTTCGTTAAGGTATTTTGAATAATTTGGCGATAGTTAGTTAGTTTATCCGTAAGGATTCAGGTGTCTAAAATTAAGGCTTTCAGCGTTTCTTAATGAGAATGAGCATTTGTCCATAATTCCCCTAAATGCTTACACAGCAAGGGGTTGACTGCTTTTTGTATGACCTGAATCCTTACGTTTATCCATTGGACAATCTCCTCTTTTTCGATGTTGACAACTAATAAATCTAATTGGTGTCTTTTAATAACGGCTTGAATAGATTTTCGTTGGAAAAAAGTCTCATAAATTTCATCTTTGATAGCCAGATAGATTTTTTGGTATTCATCTTGCCCTAATTGAATAAGATCACGATAAAAAATATATTGTCCCAAAGCCATTTCAAAGTCTTTGATCATTGAAGGGACAAGAAAGCTTTTAATTTCAATGATAATTTTACGTTGTCTTTGTTCTTCGGAAATATATTTCTCGATCGCCAGGTCTGGATACAATTCAGCGTCTTCATATTCAATAGGATAAGGAGCAGCCGTAATTGTCCAGCCGTCTTTAATTAAGGCATTTTTAACGGCTTCATGATAGAGGTCTTTTGCTGGCATTTGCCTCCTTCTATTTTGATCACTGGATTTATTATAAGCGATCGCCCCTTCCAAATTTTTATTAAAAACGCGATCGCCTATCGGTAGATGTCCTTTCGATGTCCAATATCTAGAATAATCACCTTTTTTGCGGAATCATCTATCCCGTAAATAACGCGATAAACTCCAATCCGAATCGGCCAGCCTTCTCGTCCTGTCAGTTTGAGACACCGTAAGGATTCAGGTCATACAAACGCTGAAAGCCTTAATTTTCGTGCTTATTGAGAATAAAACTGTTAGTTTAGCGAGTTCTGAGATTTTAGAAGCCGCTCTGTGACTGCATTTGAGACACCTGAATCCTTACGAGACACCCTGCTGGTCTTGGATTGTCAGCTAATGCTCTAATCCCATCTCGAACTTTCTGATAACTATCTTGGGGAAGATTAGCTAAAGCCTTAGAAGCTTGTTTTTTAATCGCAATAGTATAATTCATTGATGACTATTTTCAATTTCGGCGATCGCCTCTTCAAAAGGAATTTCTTCCTCTTCCGAAATAGCTAAATCATAGGCTCTAATAGCATTCAATTCTTCAGAATCTTCTAGGAGTTTTCGATATTCCTCTATATCTGAAAGAATACCGATTTGATTGCGCTGTTCATCAGTAATATACTTTTGCTTTAATGGCATTGATAATTACCTTGTTTGTTAATTTTATCCCCTATTATAGCTCAAATTTCTCCTTCATCCTCAACTCAACAGCGATCGCCCTTCTCAAACTTAATAAAACAGCGATCGCTCCAATTAAAGTTAAGATGAGAAACTATACCTCAACTTATCCTAAGAATTAAAGATTAAAAAGTATTTCCTATTCTACAAACTAATGGTATTAATTTAGCTAGAGTTGAGGGTTTGACTTTAGGAAATTGGAATGCTATAATAATGCCTAAATACCAATATTCGAAATAAGTAATTATGCCATCTTTATACTTCTTAATTAAAGAATTGAATAATAATGGTAGCGAAGTAATAGATATAATTAAAATTTATTCCCCAAACACCATTAAGCAAAAAGTTATGGGAAATCCGACAGCGAGCAATCGCAGCTGGATTGCAACTGCTCAATGAAGACGAGATAGAACAAGAACTTGCTGCACTTCGAGGGGGGTGCAGTGAGTCATGAAATTGCTGGCACTTACGGTTTAGCGGCGATGGATGCACTTCATGTTGCTGCTGCGCTGCAAATTCAAGCTGATGAACTAATCACCACCGAAAAGCAACCCAAACCAATGCACCGAGTCAGGGAAATTCAGATTGTTTCAATAGACATCTCTTTTGCATGAGTAGAAAACGGGTTTCTCCGAGAAACCCGTTTTCTGTGCGTTACTCAGTCTCAACTTAGTTGGGGTTTAACAACCTTTCTAGATTTTGTTCACAGTTCTCTTTATGTGAGAGAATATTTAATTTTTCAGAAAGATGTAAGGCTTTTTGCCAGTGATTAATAGCGGATTTAAGATCATGGGTTTTTTCTTCAAATTCGGCCAAAATAATTAAAGTCTCTAGTTCTATATATCGTTCTCCAATATCGAGGGCAATATCTAAAGCTTGCTTAAGATATTGATAGGCTAGATCATCCTTTCGAGTGATACTATAAATTTCTCCTAATCCAGCACAAGCATGGGCAACACCTGCTACATCTGAAATAGCTAAAGCTCTTTTCTTTTGTTGTTTAAAGTATTTTTCAGACTCCTCAAAATTTGCTTGTTGCCCATAAATTGAGGCTAAATTTCCCAAGGAGAAAATAATTCCTGCTTCATCGGTTATTTGATCAGATAAATTAAGACTTCTTTGAGTATAATATATAGCTTGATTCAAATCATTGATTCGCCGGTATGCTTCTCCTAAATTTCGTAAAGCCATTGCTTGATAAATAAGGTTTTTTATTTTTTCTGCCCATTTTAAGTATTTTTCTAAACAAGCAATAGTCTGGTCAATTTTTCCCTGATAACCATAACAATTACCCAGATTTGAATAAGCAACATTAATAATCTCAAATTTTTCGTCACAATCGGGAATAATCTCGGCTATATTTAAGACTTCATTCAGTCCTATTTCAGCCTTTAAATATTCACCTTTTATTCCATCAATTGTGGCTATATTTCCTTTTCCTCTTGCCTTCCAAAGAGTATTGTTTAATCGCTCGGCTAAAGATAACATTTTATCCGCATAATTTTTTGCTTGGTCTAATTGTCCTAATTCTCGATACATATAACCGAGTTCACTTAAACAGAGAAAATCAGTTTCAGCGTCAAAATTTCCTAATAATTCTTTACACAGTTTTATGCCCTCTTCATAGCGTCCCCAGATGCGTAATTGCTTGTGCAAAGGTAAAGAAGTTGGATCATGAATTTCTAAGGGTAAAGAAAATAAAGATTTAGCTTCTTTGTACCAACCTAATTGACATAGACAGAGAAATGCTTCCACATAACGACTTGCCCGTTCTTGAATAGAGAGCTTCTGTCCCATTTTATCATTAATATGGCGTTCATAACCAATTAAATGCCAGATAAATGCGCCAAAATGTGCTTTTTCAAAATGACTTCCTGTCGCCGCTAAAATTTCCCCTTTTTGTTTAACTTGAGCAAGTTCTCCAAAAACAGTAAAATCAATACTTTTGAAATGTTCTTTAACTCTTAATTGAGGAGATTTAAAATCATTCATGATTTGGGTTTCCTTCTTTTCTTTGGGTAGATACTAGCTTCTTGAAAGCAACATTGCGAATTAAACTATGCTGTTTGATATGTGGTTCATATCCCGGTTGTTTTTGAGTTTCTACTAAATAACGGTTAAACAAGGTAAAAAGAGCTAGGTCTAAATCTTGTTCCTCGTATTCTGAAAACAATTGAAGATTTTCAAACCACGCATTTTTAAGTTCAAAAGATGAATAGGTGGAGCCATAGATAAGCAATAAATAAGCAGTTTCAAAAGTGTTTTCAAGTCGCTCTATTGTTCTTTTGATTTCCTCCTCTAATAGTTGTTTTCGTAAGTTTTTGGTCATTAAGTTAACTTTGTAATAATCATCAGCATTGGCTTTTTGAGCTTCATCAATCATTTCTCTTAATCGTCGAAATCGGGATTTATTTTCCTCATAATAAGTGCCGATATCTCCATTCAGTCTTTCAATAATATCACCAGAAATTAAGCGGAGAGCAAGAGGGTGTCCTTCATAAAGTTTTCCGATCTCTTTGAGGTAAGCAAGGTTACGTCCATGAAGAATTAATTCGACTTCTGCTTGTTGAAATAAACGGTCAAATAACTGTAAACTTTCCTGATCTTCTAATCCCATTAATGGCTGAATATGCCAATATTGATCTTGACTAAAAGTTTCAAAATCTTCAGGCTTATCCTGCGAAGTTATCACAATTCGAGTCTGACAATCTTCGGCTTCTAATATCTTTTGAAAAAACCCTCGCCAGAGGGGGTCCTTAAAGCGATTACTGCCATCTTGTTTTTCTCCTTGTAAAAGATTTTCCATTGAATCAAACCAAATCAATCGACGATTATTGCTCAGATGATTAACCAGTTGAGTTAATAATTGTTCTGGTTTTTTTGCTTGTCTTGCCGTAACAGGTTCATCGCCACGATTGAGTAAATCAATAGCTGTGCTGATAAAGTTTTGTGCTTCTGATTGCGACTGTTGATCCTCCCGTTGATTAAACCCATCAAAATCAATAGGCAGTTCAGGAGGAAAACCTTCTTGACACAAAGCTAAGGCCAATTTGTAGGTGAGGGCAGTTTTCCCAATACCTGTTATTCCTGTAATCACCACAATGCGACAATCGCCTCTTAGTTTTTCAAGTAAATCACTTTGAAGAGACTCTCGCCCCACCCAAATAGGCTCGATATCTTGAGTCAGTTTTTGCAAAAGATTATCTAGATCTGCGACTTTTGAAGGGTCGATGTTCAAAGCTCGACAAAAGGAAACAAAACCTCCTAATCGAATGTTTTCCCTCCTTAAAAATCGATCTAAAGTCTCTGGGGTGCAATTCAAAGCGTAACTTCGGAGATTGAACAATTCCTCCCAATTGGTATCAGGTTCAGCAAATTGACTAGCTTCTGTGCATAAATGCTCTCTAGTCCAGCCTTCTTTTTGTTTTTGCGCCCATCGAGTTTTGACTTGCTCAAGTCCCGCTACGGAGAGTTTTAACTTCATTGCTCTCTATTCAATCTACATAAGTTTATTTCTCTATTATTGATCAATTATCCCCCGGAATTCTCATTTTTTGAAAAAACTTTCTCTCAATCTGACTAAGTACATATCAGCTATTTGCTCAATTATAGGTATAGGAAGCCATTCAAGCTTTCTAATTCTTTCTAATTCCAGCTTCTTTAACTTTTTGCGCCCAAAAATCATCGTTTTGCTCGCTTCTCCCTAGAAAATCTAAGGATTTCTATGGCTTTACTCCCAATGAAGAGAACCTCATTGCTCGTTGTCCTCTTCCTATAGCGGTATGCAGTCGAATGAGGTATAGTGCAACAAGCTATAAGTCAGTCTAGGCAAGACGATGGTCTGTATCTCACTCAAGCGAATACCGCTATAAGGGTAGCAAAATGGCTATTTCTCAAATAATCAACCAAACCAATGGTAAACAGTTTATCTCATTATCATCTACATCGGTGCGGCTACTGTCGTCGGATGGAGGTGATGTCAATCACTTATTTAGCGGTCAAATACCAGAGCGTCACTATGAGCAACTTTCTTGTTGGCTTGATTTAAAACCAAACGAGGAAAAGGATTCAACGGCACAAACATTTGAAACGCTAAAGACCACAAATTACACACAAAAAGACCCCCTATTCACTTTAAGGACTGTCCGAAGAATGTTACAGGATAACGGTCTTCTCTTTGTCTATGATATATCCCAAACCCCTGATATTGAGCAATATGTGAAGATTCTGTTTTCTTGTGCTGGATTTATTGTATTAAATAACATTGGCAACTGCTGGATTCTTCGCAAAAGAGCCTTACTTTGTTTTGATGTGCCAAAGGTCAAAGGTTATCTGGTCAAGGAAGCAGAAACACCGGCAGAAATAGAATCTTATTTCTTATTTCTCAAGAATCGCTATCCTGATTCGCAAAATTATTGCAGAGAAATCGACGATTTATTTACTCACCAATCGGTTATTTTTCTAGCCTATCCTGAACAGAATCCCTCTCAGGTAATCGGTGTTGCACGTTATACCTATGCTCTGGCTGAATATGGCTACTATTTGCCTTGTCAACTGGCCACATTTTGTGAAGGAAAACACACAGGAAAGCATTTGATGTTACCCAAAAATGTAACAAGCGTCGGCGAAAGTCTCTCTCTATATGATAAACAGGGAACTGGCAAAATAGGAACAAGTTATCTTGTTTATCAGCAATTGATTCGAGCTATCTTGACTTACAAACATGATATTGCTCACACTGAAATCTCATACACGACTTATCTAAAAGGGGACGAAACGATTGAAGCACTGTATAAAGAACGTTTTGGATTTAAGCACACTCTACACGATAATGAAAAAGTTTGCTTAAAATATGGAACATTTGCTGGTCAATGGTATCTCATTGAACTGGAGCAGTCGATGATTAAGCATCAGTACCACAACGCTGACCAAATTTTTCATAAACACAAGGAAGCGTTTGCAGTGTGAAGTCTAGCTTAATAGGTTTCCGATAAATACTAGATTTTGGGAACTTAAGGTAAATTATCCTGAAAATTGGATATGTCCTTAAGGCTCCCGAAGTCAATCTCATCTTTAGATGTCATATTCCTTGCTCTATAAGGGTTTGAGGCTATTTTAAATACGTACCATGTTTGGGGGAATTCCCAAATTATTCTCAAGCTATACTGGCATACTAGATGCGGCCTGTTCAGCCGAAACTTAGAAATAAGGGGATGACTGGCTTTTGTCGAGTAACCGATAGGTTAGAATTCGCACTTTAACCAAACTAAGGTTAGGAAACAACTTACGTTGCCTTAATATAAAATACCTTTTTTATCTAGGGTAACTTTTCACTTATGTACTCATCACAATTATTCAAAAAAGGCTCTCCCAAGTTTGGTGGGTAAAATGTATTCTAAGATACATTCTTCCTAGCGAGGGGGTGGAACGAACCACAAAGACACAAAGGACACAAAGATCGATCGCTTCTATGGTAAGGGACTTAGGCTCTCGCCCTACTTAGGGTGATCAGCAAACCTGATCGATAACGGATTTTGTCCACAATGTAGGGGCGAACTGCGTTCGCCCAAAAGGTACATTATCAAAGCGCAAGTCCCTAAGTTCAACTTATCACACAGAACCTAGAAGAGTCCAAAAAAACATCAAGTAAAGGAGCTTAAGATGCAATTTGACACCCCATTAGGAAGAGATGAGTCAGTTCAGAAGGAGTATGAGTTTAGCTATTCCTTGATACTTTTCTTTGTAAAATCACGTTTTTGGTTAACTAACAAGAGACTAATCGCCAGAAAACCAAATGTTCTCCTATTTATCCCTATAGGCCAAGATGAAGTAACATATCCATTAAGAAGCATAGCAGGTATTAAAACTAGAACTGAGTTCAAGTTCTTGCTTCTATGTGTTGGCGTAATCCTTCTCTTAGTTGGTTTTAATGCTATTGGATCATTTGGATTCCCATTACTTCTACTTGGAGTTGCCAATATCATTAGTGCTTTTCAGACCGTCATTGCTGTTGGTTCAACCGGCGGTGGAGTTGTAGCATATTCTCATGTTCCTTGGGAAGGAACAGAAGCAAAGAAAATGATTAATGAATTAAATCAACTTATTGCAGATATTTGATAAACAGTTTGTTGTTTTTTTTCTGATTATGCTGGAGGGGTTAACTGGACTGTTTTAATCCTCCCTAGCATTGCATTTAACTCCTAGCATTTAACTATTTGTTATGTAGTCTTGCAAATTTTCTGTGAATCATTGATTCTTGTTTTTAGTATTCACCAAGAATTAGTCAAGCTTAACAAGTAATGTTATCGCAAATTGACCATCTTGCGAATTGAAAATCAGGATAAAAATAACTTCATATTATCTATTTTTATCCTGATTCAGCTAGGGTTTAGTTTACCAGTTAAAGCTCAATCTGGCTGTCAAGAAACCATTAATTCTATTGTCAATGAAATAGAATCTAAAGGAGTTAGAAGGGTGATAGTAGAAAAAACGACTGTAACTAATAGGAGAAATCCCACTAACAGAACTAATGAAATCATTTTCGTATTAAGCCCTTATAATGAAAGCTATACATCTCTTGATACAAGAAGTTATAGGATTGTTTCAAACATTATAGCTTCTGGTGTTTTAATGAAAAGTTATGCCGATAGAATCGTATCTAATTGTCAAGATATTGCCGTTGTAATTTTCGGTGTTGATCAGACAGAGTCGGGACCAGAGTTTGCTATTCAATCTAATGGCAAAACTCGCCTACGAGATTGTATTGATTCTGATCCTAGCTTAACTCCTAATTGGAATGAAATGTATTGTTATTAAGCTTATAAAACTCTTAATTGACCTCAAATATTTTTCATTAATTTAGCAAAAACTATGAAAATTACTCATTTATTTTTTCTCACCTGTCTTGTCAGTTTAACCAGCTTAGTCTTACCCGTAAACACTCAAACATGGCGTCGTCATCAAGAAAATAACTATCGTAATGTGGTAGCTATTGTTAAACCTCATCGGAGTGGATATTGTAACAACCATTTTATTCGACAAGATGGCAGTGTTTATGACGCAAGAAAGGGGACTCGTGGAAGTTATTTAATTGTTGATCAAGTCGTCTCATTAACAGGTGTTATTAACACCAATAATAGAGGTGATAAAATTTGGCAAGTTTTCTATCAACCCTCACGCACAACCATGTGGTTACATGACTGTGATTTATCCATTCCTCAACTCGTTGATTAATTAACAATAACCTAGGGTTTTAAATATGAAAAAAATTCAAAATTCAATTCATCGTATGATTGCTAATAGAGATCAAATTTGGCAACAATATGATCGGGCTGATTCTAATCGAAAAGACCTAAGTAAACGCTTTGCTAACTATTATAGTAATCTGAGCAAAGTCACGACTATTCCTCCTTTAACTCCTCAACAATTACCCCCTGCTGAAATTGAAGCTTGTCTAGATCAACTAGAACAAACAAACCGTAAAATTAACCAAGAACAGTCTAACATAGAAGCTCATAAAAATGAGATACAATCTTTAAAAATTAAAGCCCGTAACCTAATCATTGGGCTAAGTGTAGGAGGGGCTTTCTTGTTGTTTACTTTATTTGTTTTTATTAAAGGTAACTCCTCTGATGACTCTAATTCTTCTCAACTGTATCAGCTAAATGCTCAAAAAATGTTTTTAAATTGTCTAAACAAGGAGAATAATATTTATGTTTTGGAAACAACAAATTGAAGGGTTAAACCAAAAAATTGAACAAAGTAGTCAACGCATAACCGACTATTTAAGCTTTTGTGCTTCTTTGTTCAATCATGGTAAATTAAACGGCGAACAATTACCTAATTATTTTGGAAAATTTCTCCAAGATAGCTATCTATCGACTCAATCCTATTTAGAACAGCAACCATTGGAAATAATAGGAAGTTGGCAAGATTCCCGTTGGCAAACTTGGAGCATTACCGATAAATTATCATCTTCATTAGAGCATACAGAATTAATTCGTATCGGTCAATTTGTTGAACAAAGACCAAGCAATAATACTTTTTGTGTTCCCGAATTTATTCCTTTTGTTGGTGGGAATAAAACTATTATTATTCGCTGTGGCAATAATACCCGTAATACGGGACTAGAATTACTGCAATCTCTTGTTATCCGTGCCTCGATTTTACTTCCATATCAAATTCGTTATACCTTCTGTGATCCCGTTAATAATGGGGGTGCATTTTTAATGCGTCGTTCCCTTCCTGAAGCTTTAATTAGAGAAAATAGTGGCGAAGTTTATCGAGATTTATTAGAAGTAACTCAAGATATTCGTCGCGTCAAAGAAACCTATTTAGATCCTCAGTCTCCTGCCTTACATTTACTCCCCAAAGATATTCGAGTCAATGAAAGATTTGAAGGCATTTTTGTCGCAGATTTTCCTAAACGATATGACCGTAGAGATATTGAAGAATTACAAAAAATTGGTAATAGTGGACCCGAAGCAGGAAAATATGTATTTATTCACTATAATCAAGATATTGATCTGCCTAGAGATATTAATATGAGTGGATTTGAAAATGCCGTTTATATTGATCTCAACAAACAATTAAATACAGCAACATCTTGTCAACTTCAATTTCAACCTGATAGCATTCCTGCTGCCGATTTACAAAAACAATTACTTGATAAAGTTAAACAAGCTAAACCCCCCGAAAGAAAATTAGATTGGGATGATATAGTAGGCATTGATCCGCAAAATTGGTGGAATTATAGCAGTGAAGAATGGATAACCACACCTATCGGTGGAAGAGGAAGTTCTGATCAATTAAATATTTGGTTTGGTAAAGATAGCGAAGGTCATCAATGCGCTCATGGGATGCTAGGGGCAATGACTGGATCAGGAAAATCCACCCTATATCATGGGCTTATTTTAGGCTTGGCAACTCGTTATAGTCCCTCAGAATTAAGATTTTATCTCATCGATGGCAAGTATGGCGTAGAATTAGCCCCCTATCGCAATTTGCCCCATACCGAAGTAGTTTCCTTACATTCCTCTCCTGAATTATCCCGTAGTGTTTTAACTGAATTAATCGCCGAAAAAGAACGACGTAACGCCTTATTTAAAAGATTAGGGGTGTCAGAATTGGCAGGTTATCGCCGCCTAGGACAACCAGAGGGCAAAATGCCCCGTATTCTTCTAATTATTGATGAATATCAGGAGTTATTTTTTAACGACAAAGAGGATACTGCTTCGAGTCAACTACTGATTTTAGCCCAACAGGGGCGAAGTGCGGGTATTCATATGTTACTCGCTTCCCAAAGGTTTGGGGCTGAGGGAATGCGGAATCAAACGGGAATTTTGGGTAATATTCACCTGAGAATGGGAATGCAGATGTCAAAAACAGAAATTCAAGCCTTAACAGAATTTGGGAAACGAGGAAAACAATTATTAATGACCTGTGATTTGCCGGGGAAAATTGTTATTAATGATCGTAGTGGCGATGATAACTCTAATTATTTTGGGAAAGTGGCATTTATCGAAAAATCTCGCCGAGATATGATCATTAACGCTTTATCTCAAAAAGCTCATCAACTTTCCCCAGAAGATTACACAGAAGCAGTGGTTTTTGATGGAGATTCTCAGCCTAATTTAGCAGATAATCCTCAATTACGCCATATTTTAGATTACGGTAAATGGTTGTCCCCTACTGAATGGGAAAATATTGCGAGAATGCCTTTTTATAAAGGAGGATTAGGCATTTCTGACTGGTTTAGTGCAGAATACCCGGTCTTAACATGGCTAGGACAAGAATTCAGTGTGAGGCAACAAGCAAGGCTGATATTACGCCGTCGCCCCAGTGAAAACGTTCTAGTTATCGGTGGAGACTATAATACAGCCCGTTATGGAATTCTATCGGCTATTTTGACCAGTCTTGCCATTAATGGTAATCTTCAACAAACTCGTTTTGTTGTGGTAGATCGCAGTGTACCCGGTACACAATGGCATTTAGCATTGGAAGAAGTATGTCAGATTGTTCTAAAACCTTTGGGCTTTACGACGGCATTTAACCGAGAAAATCGAATTATTACGGCAATTTTGAACAATTTAATTGTTCAACTTGACGAAAGAAACCAACTCAGTGAAGCAGACTTGATGACTCAACCTTCTATTTTTGTCATCATGACAGAATTAGATAGAGTAGATGACTTAAGACGGAGTAATGAGCAGTCTTATAGCCCAGAAAGTCACTTAACCACTCAAATTAAGCGATTATTGAAGGAAGGACCTAGTAAAGGGATTCATCTCATCCTCAGTTTTTCAGGGATCAAAGCTTTCTCTAATGTCCTTGATATTCGGCGAAATTTAGCTTATTTTCGTCATAGAGTCGCTTTACAGATGTCAGAAGATGATTCTTTTACCTTTGTTAGTGATCGCCAAGCCTCACGCTTACAAGCAGATGGAGATGTTCCAATTAAAGCCCTTTATCGGGATACGGATAGCGATCGCACTACTCTTTTTAAACCTTATAGTACGGAATCTACCCCCGAATTTAAGCAACAAATAGAGAAAATTGCTAATAGTTTGATCAAAAGAGCTTAAAGCTTAATTTAACCATGGATGACTCATTTTTACAACTCAAACACTTTCAACAAATCCTCGAACAATTCCATGATCGCGTTCAATCGGCGTGGCGAGAAGTGGAAACCACCTATGAGGATCTTTCCCCCCATTGGCAAGACCAAAAACGACAAAAACATGATGAAATATGGCTTGATTTGCAAGAAAAGACTAATAATTATTATAGTCGCCAAATTCCTACCTATAATGATTTTTTAAACCATAAATTACAAGTATTAGAGAGGTATTTAAACGGTGGATAATTCCCGAAAAACAGCCCTTTTAGCTTATCAAACTGCACTCAATCAATATTATTTGATTTTAAGCGAAGAATTGGAATTTCTCGATACGACATGGCGATCGCTTGATGAAGTTTTTCAAGGATCAGCCGCCGAAGACTTTACAGGTTTTTGGACAAGAACCTTAGCAGAAATGGAAGATTCAAGGCTAGAAGTTCAGAAAATCCTCAATTTTATCCAAGAAATCCCTGATAAATCTTAATCATTATGACTATTCAAGATCCGCGTATTCTCATTACCCTTCTCAATGACTTAATTGAAGAACTTAGATACTGGAAAATAACCACCCGTGATACTCTAGATCAAATGTCGTGGCATCAAAGACAAAGCGAAGAAAAAGTCAGTCAAGCCCTGTATCATGCTTCAATTATTCAAGATCAGGCTAAAAATGATCAAAAATTAGTTGATCAGGCTAATGATGAAGTTACTAAATTGTTATCTAATTGTTATCAAGTCTTAGAAAAAGCTCAACAAAATTTGACAGCAGCTCAAAATACCCAAAATCAGGCGCAATCAACCTTAAATCATTGGCAAACTCAGCTAAATCTTGCGTTAGCTTGGTTAGAAAGGGCAGAAGCCCGATTACAAAGTGCCATAAACGAAAGACAGCAAGCAGAATTTACTTTACGCAGTGCAGAATCTGAATTACAAAGCGCACAATCCGCCCTCACCAGTTGCCAAAATTCAGGCTATACTGACAAAAATGGACGATATCATGCGCCCAATTGTTCTGGTCAGCAAGCTAAGGTTAGTCAAGCCCAAAATGCGGTTCAAGCTGCAGTCCAACGCTTAAATAAAGCCATTGAAGAAGAAAAAGCAGCAAGAGAAGAAGTCGCACGAGCGCAAGCTAGGGTTAATTGTTGTCGAAATGCCATCGGATATGCTCAAACAGCCGTCTATCAGGCGAATATTACTTTAAATTATGCCCATAATGCCCTGAGTTTTGCCGAACGCAGTTTAGAAAATGCGGATGCCGCTAGACGGGAAGTTGATAGAGCGCAATTAGAGGCAAGCAATGAGCAAGAAATGGCAGATTTAATGTCTTTAGCCGTAAATAATGCTTACAATTTCACCGAAGAAGCCCAAAATGATTTTAAAGGGGCAGAAAAGCAAGGAGACTCCGCTCAATGTTTGGAAATTGGGGTAACAAGAGAAATAGAATATCGAGTAGAAAGTCTGATTGAATTCAACCGTCCCTTTCAATTTTAGTGATTTTTGGAGGATAAAAAACGATGGAAGATATTGTCTGGAAGATGCAGCAGCGATCGCGCAGCGTGCAAGACTATCGTAAAGATATTCGAGGCCTATGGCAAGATGAGGCTGCCAAAACCCTTAACCGTCGTTATCTTGACCCCCATGAAGACGACGATCAGAAAATGATAGAATTTTTGCAAAAACAGGTACAAGGCTTAGAAAAAACCAATAAGGAGTTGGTTAAAGCCAAAGATTATGCTTTAGAGGCTGAACGCTATTCCCAACAAGTTGAACATTTCTTAGAACGAGAAAAACAAGAAGTTAAACAAGCTTATCATTCTTATGATCGATCTATCGAATATTACGGCTTAACTCAAGCAGAATTACCTAATATTCACAGATTAATTCAACAAGCCAATCGCAGTTGTAACTAAAAATATGTTTATATTACGAAATTTTATTGAAATAAATGTCCAATCAATATCTATCTTAGACAAGAAAAAAAGATGAATAACTAAGAGAATAAAAACAATGTCAAGTTACCAGAATATCAAAACTATTTTTTCCCAGAAATCATTTTTAGCTATTGCGGCTGAAACCTATGAAAGCTATAAAACAGAAACAGGTGGCATTTTTTTAGGAATTAGAACCCCTAATAAATGGTATATTTTAGAAACCTTAGACTCGGGGTTAAATCCTATTTTTCGCCCGGGCTATTTTGAGTATGATAATGCTTATATCAACCACCTGTCTAACAAAATTGCCAGATTTTATCGAGAACCCATAGAAGTTCTTGGACTATGGCATAGACATCCGGGTAGTTTTGATTACTTTTCCTTAACTGATGATACAATTAATAAAAAATATGCTTCTCAACATTCTGAGGGAGCTATTTCTGCCTTAGTTAATTTTGATCCATTTTTTCGATTGACTATGTATCATGTTTCTCTCCCTTCTCAATCTGATTTACGACCCCAATATACTAAGCTTTCTATACAAATTGGAGATCAATTAATCCCCAAAAATTTGCTGACTATTAAATCTTTATCCGATTATTTGTCAATCTAGTTCCATAAGTATTAACTTTTTCAACACTTAACTTAATTGACGGTGAATAGATTATCAAGCTATAATCCTAAAAAGTCAAATTTCAGACTATGCCCAATCTCAATACCAGTCCTACCGTCAAAAAAAGAATTTTGCTCTTCTTAGAAAGACTATTAACTCATGTTAATAAGGAATCACGAGATCACAAGTATTGGTCAAATCAACTATCCGTCAGGTGGCTCGAAGAAGGTGTATCACATCCTCAGCTAATTGTCAACACAACTTTAAGAATATTAACAGATTTTTGTCAGGGAATTACTAAGCAAAAGTTAGGGGCTACCATTACTGTTGAACAGATGAGAAATGACCTTAAGGTTTTACAAGAATGGAAAATACTAATAGATAATAGAGTCAAAACTAAAGGCACTGCAAATTTGCACTTTACCCTAAATCTTTGGCATTCATCGACAGAAGAAAATTTGAAAAAGTTTGAGGAAGAATGGGATAAGCGTAAATCTCCCAGTCTTGAAAACTCATCAGTTAAAACAGAAATAAATTATGATAATTTCGGATTGATTCCTGATATTTCTCAGATTTATGGTAGAGAGAAAGAACTGGTATTATTAAAACAAAAGTTTTTTCAAAATAGTCCCCCATGTAAAATTATCGGAATTTTAGGAATAGCAGGAATCGGAAAAACATCTCTTGTTTGTAAACTGATTGAGCAAATTCAAGAGGAATTTCACCATGTTATCTATTGGTCTTTTTTGAATCCTCCTTTATCCCTAGAATTTCTTGAGAATACAGGCAATATTATTTCCTACAATATCAGTTTCAAGACAGAAGATAAATTTAAAATAAAACTGGTAAAATTGCTCAAGATACTAGCCAAATGTCGTTGTTTATTATTTTTAGATAATATTGATGCCATTATTGAGCATGACAACTATCGAGAATATAGGGAAATTTTACAAGCAATTGGTCAGTCAAAGCACAACAGCTGTTTAATTATAACCAGTCGAAAAATTCCTCAAGAACTTGAATCGTTAGCAGGAAATAAGACTTCAACCTATTTCCTGGAGTTACAGGGACTTGACTATCAAACTGGAAAGCAAATTTTTGGAGATATTGACACCTTTCATGGTACAGAGGATGAATGGCAATTTTTAATTCAACAAGTCTGTCATGGCAATCCTTTATTTATCAAATCTATCGCTCTTCATATTCAACGGTTTCATCATAATAACCTCTCGGATTTTTTAGAAAAAGGTAATCTTCTTATAGAAGATATTGAGTTTATTTTTAATTCTTACTTTCAGCAACTATCGGATTTAGAAAAAGCGATTCTTTTTGAGTTAGCGATTAATCGAAATCCAGTTTCTTTGTTAGAACTAAAACACAATATTATCATTGAACCTGACGGTAAAAATATTCAAGAAGGAATTAGAACATTATCTACCAAAATTCTCTTAGATAAAGAAGATGACTACTTTACACTACATCCTTTATTGATTGAATATTTCACTCAAAAAATTATTACCATAGCAACAGAAGAAATCAAAACTCAAAATTTCCAATTATTAAGAAGTAACTCCTTGACTAAAACTACTGTTCCTGATTATCTAAGAAAGATTCAAATTAATGTTATTTTACACCCAATAATTAAGAACTTAATCCATGATTTTCAAGAAAATAATCTGGAAAGCCAACTAATTGAGTGTTTAAAGACATTAAAACATCAACCTTCTGGACAAATTGGTTGCATTACTGGCAATATTATTAACTTACTTAATATACTGAAAAAAGGTGATTTAAGGGACTACGATTTTTCCCATATCCCTATTCGACAAGTCGATTTCTCAAACATTAGACTAAACCAAGTAGATTTTTCCTATTCACAGTTCTCTGACTGTATTTTTCCTCAAACCTGTGGTAGTATTTTATCAATTTCTTGTAGTCAGTTTGATCGCTATCTTCAAAGAGAATATCTTTTAGCAACTGGTGACAGTCATGGGATGATTTACCTCTGGAAAGTCAAACAAGACGGAAAATTAGAATTAAACAAAAGTTTTCCTGCTCACGGAAGCTGGGTATGGTCAGTAGCATTAAATTCCGAGGGACAGTTACTAGCAAGTGGGGGACAAGACGGAATTCTTAAAATTTGGTCTATTACAACAGATCTATCTATAAATTGTCATTCTTGGCCCGATCCTTCCCAGAAACATCATGCTCCTATTAGATCAGTTACTTTTAGTGCTGATAGTAAGTTTTTAGCGACAGGAAGTGAGGACAAAACCATCAAAATATGGTCAGTTGAAACCGGAGAATATCTCCACACCCTTGAAGGACATCAAGAACGAGTAGGTGGTGTTACTTTTAGTCCAAATGGTCAACTTTTAGCCAGTGGGAGTGCTGATAAAACCATCAAAATATGGTCAGTTGACACAGGAGAATGTCTCCATACTCTTACAGGACACCAAGATTGGGTTTGGCAAGTTTCCTTTAGTTCCGATGGTCAACTTTTAGCTAGTGGTAGTGGGGATAAAACCATTGAAATATGGTCTATTATAGAAGGAAAATATCAAAATATTGCTACTTTAGAAGGACATGAAAGCTGGATTTGGTCAATTGCTTTTAGTCCGGACGGTCAATATATAGCCAGTGGGAGTGAAGATTTTACCCTGCGATTATGGTCAGTTAAAACCAGAAAATGTCTTCAGTGTTTTAGGGGATATGGCAATCGGTTATCATCAATTACTTTCAGTCCCGATAGTCAATATATCTTGAGTGGTTCTATAGATCGATCGATCCGATTATGGTCTATCAAAAACCATAAATGTCTTCAACAGATTAATGGTCATACTGACTGGATCTGTTCAGTAGCTTTTAGTCCCGATGGAAAAACATTGATAAGTGGAAGTGGAGATCAAACGATTAGATTATGGTCAGGGGAAAGTGGCGAGTTGATTAAAATTTTACAAGAAAAAGATTATTGGGTTTTATTATATCAAATTGCGGTTAGTCCGAATGGTCAATTGATTGCTAGTACCAGTCACGATAACACCATTAAACTTTGGGATATCAAAACAGATGAAAAGTACACTTTTTCCCCAGAACATCAAAAGCGAGTGTGGGCGATCGCTTTTAGTCCCAATAGTCAAATATTGGTGAGTGGTAGTGGAGATAATTCTGTTAAGCTTTGGTCAGTTCCGAGAGGATTTTGTCTGAAAACTTTTGAGGAACATCAGGCCTGGGTATTATCAGTCGCTTTTAGTCCTGACGGAAGATTAATAGCAACTGGTAGTGAAGATCGAACTATAAAACTCTGGTCTATTGAAGATGATATGACTCAATCTTTGCGGACTTTTACAGGTCATCAAGGAAGAATCTGGTCTGTTGTCTTTAGCTCTGACAGTCAACTATTAGCCAGCTCAAGTGATGATCAAACGGTCAAACTTTGGCAAGTCAAAGATGGTAGATTAATTAATAGTTTTGAAGGTCATAAGTCTTGGGTCTGGTCAGTGGCCTTTAGTCCCGATGGCAAGTTACTAGCAAGTGGGGGGGATGACGCAACAATCCGAATTTGGGATGTTGAAACAGGTCAACTTCATCAACTCCTGTGTGAACATACTAAAAGTGTGAGGTCAGTGTGTTTTAGTCCCAACGGTAAGACATTGGCCAGCGCAAGTGAAGACGAGACGATTAAACTTTGGAACCTGAAAACAGGAAAATGTCAGAATACTTTACGCTCTCCCAGACTTTATGAACAAACAAATATTACAGGAGTAGAAGGGTTGAATTATGAAACGAGTAACACAATGAAAATTTTAGGAGCTTTTCTGTCACGTTGAAAAGAAGATAGGTGGGCAGGCGTTAAAAATTATCAGACACCCTCCTTAATAAGGGGGGATCCCCCCGCCTATCGGCACCCCCCTTATTAAGGGGGGCAGGGGGGGATCCCCCCGCCTATCGGCACCCCCCTTATCAAGGGGGGCAGGGGGGATCGAACCTAAAATATATTTTTAATTTAATTATAACCAGCTACTTAATTCATCATTCATAATTCCCATGTAGTCTTAACGGGTTACTCCATCCACCACTGGACGGACATCGCTGCCCTCAAAATAGCCGGGGTTGCCTGTCCAATTGAAATCCGAGACGCGGATGTTGAGTATTCCCAACTGCAGCACCGGGTTATAGCGCAAAATTAAACTATAGGTGCGACGACTCCATTCGAGAAAATATTCTGTACTGATTTCCTTGGCTTGATCGATACTGTAAACACTCTGGAAACCGACGCGAATCGGACCATATACCTGTTGAGTTATACCATAGGACATTGTTTGTTGATCAACAAAGCGATCGAAGAAAAAGGGTGATTGTCCGTTAACTAAACCCTGACTAAAACTGAGATTAAACCCAGTATAGTCGAACAAATTGCGGGAAAAACGCCCAAACTGCCCCAATAATCCCACGGTTCCCGTGACGGAATTTTGCGTCTCCCCATTAGTGTAATAACCGGTGACACCAGTGACACCAGTGACAAGAGCAATATAGGGTTGAACGGGAACGGGAGAAAATCTTAAACCTTGGTCGGGAGTCGGTGGTAAAGTAAGGGCAGACCAGAGTAAAAAACTGCGATTGAGGGAGACAGCACCCTGAAAACGGCTTAAATTAGTCGCATTATCCGTTGCATTGGCCGCTAAGAGATCACTGCGATCGGTGGGTGCGTTAACATTCTGAACAGAAGCTTGATAACTGAGTCTAATATCCGTATTGGGGACGACAATCACCGGTGAGGTCAAAATTGCCCCAAAACTGCTATTAACCGTCTGAAAACCTAAAGAACCGTTGAAGAGACGCTCGCGATAATTGTACTCCACATTGAGCAGATAGGGATCCTGCAACTGTCCGATCGTCTGTTGAAAGCGAATCTTAGAACGAACAATATTTTCGATCTGTTCCAAATCTAAATTAGAAAAGGAAGCTGTCGCCTGAAAAAACGAGCGCTCGCCAAAATTAGTGGCAAAATTACCCAATAAACCAAAAGCTTTCGGACTAAGGGCCGAAACTTCGCCACCTCCGGGGTTAGCTGAGGGAAAAGCATCGGGATTAAGGACTTTTTGAATTAAATATTGCGGTGTCAACTCAAAAAGAGTCTTTGGTGTCTCCACTAAAGTTAGGGGACTTTCTACGAAAAATCCGCCCCGATCCTCCCCATCATAGCCCGGAGCAATTAAAAAAGGACGACGACGACGGCGATCGAAAGTGAGACTATTAATAAAAGTGGGTGCCACTACCCGTTGATCGAAAACCAACTGGGAATTACTCATCCGCAACTCATCGGTAAAGGGGCCGGTACTGCGAAAAGTGGCGGAATTAGCCCGAACTTCCAATTCAGGGGGGGAAAAAGGGTCATTTGTCAGACGCACATTAGTGGCATTCCACACCTTACCATCAAAATTCAAGCGTTCGGCCTGAAAACGGACACGATTAATCGTTCCTCCCGAGGGACTACTAATATTCTGTCGATCGCGTCGACTGGGATCCTGTCCCCCGACAACAAATTGAAAACCCTCTCCCGTAGTGATTCTCTGCAAGGGTTGATTTAATGCCAAACGATCGGTTAGGGTTCCAAAAGAACTGCTGGCCCCCGCACCCACATCCGTGGGCAGCGTTTGTCCTAAATCCCTAGCGGTGCTGGGTTGAAAAATCTCTCCATTAGCATTAAATACCACACCGCTATCCTGGACGAAATAATATTCAAAGCGATCGCCGCGCAGGATTTGATCTCCCCGGGTTAGGATCACCTGGCCCTCCGCTACTGCTAACTTTTCGGGAAGATTAATCTGTAAGCGATCGGCCGTTAGTACACTTTGGGCAAAACGCAGGGTGACATTACCTCTAGCGGTGATAATCTGCCGATTTTGGTCAAATTCCTGCTCATCGGCCACTAATTCTAGGGGTCTTTCCCCTTCTGGATTAGCGGTCTGAGCTAGGCCGTTATTGAGGGAAATCAAGTATTCTTGGCTGGTTTTTTCGCCTTTTTTCCGCACTAATAGCCGAGTTGAGCCATTTTTATGGTTAAGAGCTTTTTGATTTAATCCTGAAACTATCTCGGTTTCGGGATTAATGGTGACACCAACGGCTGCGGGGGGTGGAGAATTCTGAACAGAAAGGGGTTTTCCTAAAGCTGCCGCATCACCTGCACTGCTAGGTAAAGGTTCTAAGGGAATACCCTCATCGGGAACCAAGGGTTTTACCTCAACGGTTTCCGGGGGTGGAGTGACGGTGAGGGGAATAGAAACGCTCTCTGCTGAAGGCTTTTTTGCCTCTAGAGGTGCTGGGGTGACAGGGAGGGGAATTACTGACGTGGGACTATTTTCAGAAACTTGGCGCTCCTCCGTTTCCGGTTCAGCTACAGTATTAATTAGGGCAGGTGGTTCAACAGCTAAGAAAAAAAAAGACATGACTGCACGAGTCGGCGATCAAAATAGAGGACGAGCGAACCTCAATGATATTACCACGATCATTATTTCTAGGGAGACAGGGGAAGTCCGATAACTTGTTCCCTGTGTCTCTACCCTAGAACCGGTTTGATAATTGTCTTCTACTCAAAGTCTTTGCGTCCGGGGTTACGGGTAGGATCGCCGGAAAGGAAGCCAAAGATAAAAAGTAAGACAAAGAAGGAAACAACGATATAAACGGCTATTTTTAGGGTTAACATTACTGAGACGTTCTCCTTAGACTAGATTAATGCAATAACAGGGTTAGCATACCTTGACCTACTTTACCCTATTTGAGTGATCCCTGAACAGAGAAAAGCGATCGGTCTTCAGTTATCAGTGAGCAGATGTGAATTTTTAGTTTACTGATCACTTAAAATACGACTAAATAGCTTATTTTTAGCCAATTTATGAATAATATCGGTAAATTATATGTGGTGGGAACGCCAATCGGCAATTTAGACGATCTGACTTTCCGCTCCTTGGCAACTCTCAAAAAAGTCTCTCTAATTGCTGCCGAAGATACCAGACACACCGGCAAATTATTGCAGCATTTTGATATTTCAACCCCTCAAATTAGTTACCATGAACATAATCGCCTTTCCCGTCTCGATGAGTTATTAAATATTCTCAGTCAAGGTCAGGATATCGCTTTAGTTACTGATGCGGGAATGCCGGGGATTTCTGACCCGGGTTATGAGTTAATTGAAGCTTGTATAGAAGCTCAGATTGAAGTGGTTCCCATCCCCGGAGTAACGGCGGTAATTACTGCTTTAGCGGTGTCGGGATTACCCACGGAAAGATTCTGTTTTGAAGGATTTCTTCCGGGTAAGGAAAAGCTGAGACAACAGTGCTTAGAGAGTTTAAAAACCGAAACAAGAACGATGGTTTTTTATGAAGCACCTCACAAACTTATTAAGACTTTGGAGGATTTACTTGCAACTTTCGGCCCAACGAGAAAGATAGTTTTAGGTCGGGAATTAACCAAGCTTTACGAAGAAATTTGGCGAGGAACTATCGCCGAGGCGATTAATTTATATCGGGAGAATAAAACTCCTAAAGGGGAATTTACGCTCGTAGTTATGGGCAAAGATCAGGCCGATACCATCCCATTATCCGACGAGGAATTAAAACGGGAATTAAAACAAATTATAGAACGGGGAGTTAGTCGATCGCAAGCCAGCCGACAATTAGCACAAGTTACTAATTTATCCCGCAGTCGTTTATACAAATTAGCCCTAGAAATTTGATGATTATCAATTTTTATTCCCACCGCTAACCCTGAATTACTTAGCTGATTGAAGTAACAAAATCCCCCCGGCAGTTAATCCTAAAATATTGGGCAACCAAGCAGCCATCAAGGGGGTTAAAACTCCGCCAATGCCTAAGGAACTGGTGACAAAAGATAGGAGATAATAGGAGAAAATTAGGACAATACAAATACCGAAACTGGTGGCTTTATTAGAATTTTGGGGACGTAATCCCAAGGCTGCCCCAATCATCCCAAAAACTAAACAAACAAAGGGTAAAGATATTTTCTGCTCGATTTGAACCTGTAGTTTTCTAATTTTGGTAGGATTGCCGCTTAATTGCAGTATTTCTAAGTATTCCCGCGCTTGTCTGAGGGTCATTTCTGAACCATCTCGGCCTCGAAAAGCTAAATCTAAAGGGGTACGCGGTAGGGCTAATTGTTGATGTTGAAAGCGGACAATATTACGATAGGAACCATTAGGATCAATTAGATAAATTGTGCCGTTATAAAAATCCCAGATATTTTTTTCAATATTCCAAGCAGCCGATTCTGAGGTAATAATTTGATTAACTTCCGGTTGGGTGCGATCGAGAATGGTTAAACCTAACATTTCTTGACCGTTAAATCTTTCGGCATAAAATAACCTTCTTAATACCGTTTGCGCTTCCCCTCCATCCGGCGGCCGCACTTTGCCGTATTCAGGATAAATAATATTATCTTCAATAAAAGACTTGCGATTTGGTCGCAGAGCTTTGGTCATGGTAGCATTAGCTTCATAACTGGCAGCCGGAGCCACATAATCATTAAAAACGTAGGTTAATCCCGTCACTATTAAACTTAGCACAATGGCGGGAATTATTAGGCGATAAACACCAATTCCAATACTTTTAAAAGCAATTAATTCGCTATCACTGGCTAAACGACTGTAGGCCATTAAAGCCGCTAAAAGTATCGACATGGGAAAGGCTAAAACGATAAACTCTGGCATTTTTAATAGGAGAATTTTTAGGGCCAAAGTAAAAGGTAAACCCGACTCAGTAATCCGTCGCACCAAATCAAATAAAGTGCCGATCGCCACTCCCAAAGAAGTGAATAAACCCATCCCAAATAGAAAGGGCAATAATAACTCGACAAAAATATAGCGGTCTAAGATGGTGAATCCGGGTATTCTACTTAAATTTCCTTGCCAATTGCTAACTTTCATGATATAGTACAGCGATTTTTTATTAATAACAATTATCTTAAGAAATTATCACCCAAATAATACTGACGCACCAGGGGATTATTATACAGTTCTTCGCCACTTCCCGCCGCTAAAATCTGCCCTTCGCGCATAATATAAGCCCGATTAGTGATAGCCAAAGTTTCTCGCACATTGTGATCGGTAATTAAAATTCCCATCTGACGATCCCTTAAACCAGCGATCATCGCTTGAATCTCGGACACAGCGATCGGATCCACCCCAGCGAAGGGTTCATCTAATAACAAAAATCTTGGTCCGTTGACTCCCACCGCTAAAGCGCGAGCTAATTCCGTCCTTCTTCTTTCTCCCCCAGAAACGTAAGCACCTTTAGTACCAACAATCTTATCGAGGCGAAATTCTTTTAATAAATTATAGAGACGATTTGCCCGTTGGGAAAAGGGAACCCCCGACTGTTCTAGGGCTAACTGAATATTTTCTGATACGGTTAAATAACGAAAAATACTGGCCTGCTGTGTCAGATAGCCAATACCTAGACGCGCCCTTTGATTAAGAGGTAATTTGGTAATTTCTTTTTGATCAAGCCAAACGCGCCCTAGATTCGGTTTAATTAGTCCCGTGGCGATATAAAAAGTTGTGGTTTTCCCCGCACCATTTGGTCCCAATAACCCGACAATTTCCCCCGGGGCAACAGTAATACTCACTCGGTTAACCACGAGCCTTTTACCGTAGGATTTATGGATATTTTCTAATACTAAAGTCATCTTTATCCGGTGTTGGGGGTTGGGGAAGTGGGGAAGTGGGGAGAACAAAGCTGCCTTTTGCCAGCTCTCTTAGGTTTGGTGGGTAAAATGTATTCTAAAATACAGTGTTGGCGCAGTGAGTGGAAGGAACCACAGAGGACACAAAGATTGATCGCTAATATATAAGTTAAACTTATCACACAAAGAATAAGAGAGCCTTTTGCCTTTTACCTTTTACCTCCTAATCACTGCGGGTTAATAATTGGGGCAGCGGGGAGGGAAGGGGAAGGTATGGGTGCGGGCGTCGGGGAAGCTGCCGGTTGGGGAGAAGTTTCGTTATCTTTGACTAAATAAATTGACTCCACCTGCTGACTGGTTTGGGGAGTGGCGATAAATCTGCCCTCATCGACTAGATAAGTCATCGTTTCAGCGCGGATACTGTTGCCTTCCTGCAAAACATAAACGTTACCCGTCATCACTAAACGACGTTCGCGGCTAAAATACTGAGCTTGGGCAGAAGTGGCCTGCATTTTGCGGGCAGGATAGAACACTTGTACGTTACCCCTCGCAGTAATTACGCCCGTTTTTGAGTTTGCCTCTTGAATATCCGATCGCACTGTCATGGCATTACCGGGTACAATATTCTGCTGTGCCTTGACTAGGGGAGAATTACCCAATCCCATAACTAAGCTAGTAGAAACGAGGGCAACTAGCCATCCCCTGATTTTTGCGGATCTTGCTCTCATAGAAATGTCACCTGTAAGTAAATGGTTTCAATTAAATTGAAGATAAATCCCCCCTTGATCCCCCCTTGATAAGGGGGGTGCGGATCCCCTCTTAATCACCCCTTGATAAGGGGGGTGCTGACAATTTTTAACACCCACCTACTTAGACGTAATTGTATTGACTAACTAATCTAGCTGTTTAGAGGACGGGATGACTTTTGAGGATTTTTGGCAGAGAACAGATAGATCGATCGAGGTGGGGATGAGGATGTTCCTGATTGCTTTTCATCGCTTCTAGCACTGCCGGTAAAGCTTGGGGATCGAGATTCTGTAAAAAGTTTAATAGATCCAAACTATCCCCCACCAAGTGCGTCACGTTGATCCCCTCGTAATCGGGTTGATAGTGTTGTAAACGTCTCACCCCTTCTCCCAAAAGAATTACCGCCCCGCGCCAGTTATTATTTTCTAGATGGTAACAAGCGACAGCAATCTGCAAAATGCCTTGATAAAAGGTTTTTTCAGGCTCTGCGGACTCCATCCACAAAGCCTCTAGGGTATCATGACAAGCATAAAATTGCTGGCGATTAAATTCGTCGATTCCTTGCCCAAAAGCGGTGGCTGTCATTACCCTAAACTAATGCCCCTTCATCAATTTGCGAACTTCTTGGATATAGTCGAGGGAAATTACCTGTTCTTCCCCAGCAAACTCGTTATCGGGGGTAATGAATAGCATACAGTGACATTCTTTCCGTTCCCGCATCGGTACACAGGGACAATTCCAGAAAGTATTTTTTACCTCCGCTTCTTTGTCTTCGTAGTGACGACAGGGACATAAAGGAGCGCCTAATTCGTCCTTATGACGCGCTAATCCCTCAATTACCACCGCTGTCACCGAGAGATCGCTACAGAAATAAGTATTTGTACCTTTAGCGTACTGTTCGGCAAACTTCTTCATCGCCTCAAGACTCTTATCCGTGTCTGTGATCTGGCTCATAGTTATCTTATCTCCCTAGCTTTCTACAAAAAAACTTTTTACTATCCTATCTCGATCCGCTTCCCCTTGGCTGAGGGGAATTTTTAGAATCTCTTTTGATTTCACGACCGATCCCCTTGTTAATCTAATACGATAAAAAGACTCTCTTTGGCCAAAAGCTCGACTTTTTGGCCAGCAGATCGGAATTATAGGGGCAAAGTTCCTCAAAACCTATCCTTGATTCCTGCAATCTCTGTACCCTATCAATACCAGAACATGATTTTATCTTTCCTGCAGACAAATAAAATTTCTGACGATAACACACCTTGGTGGCTGAAAATTACCTCCCTTTATCCCCACTGTATCTACTATTTTGGTCCCTTTGCCTCCTTTGAGGAAGCACAAGAGCATCAGGGGGGTTATCTCCAAGATATAGAATCCGAAGGAGCGCAAGGAATCAGTCTTTCGATCGAGCGGAGTAATCCCCATTATTTGACCGTTTTTGACGATGGAAATCAGCATCTAGCTAAAACTTTCGCTTCCCATGCTCGAACCTTTTCTCGCTTTATTTCTTAAGTCTCCCTGTCCTCTTTGTCAACGGCAGAGCGATCAAGAGCTTTGCCGTGATTGTGGGCGACAATTACAGGCCTATCGTCAGAATAACCCGCTTTTTCTCTGGCGTGGTTCTATTCCCCTGTTTATCTGGGGACGCTATGAAGTTAAATTAAAACAGGCGATCGCTAAAATGAAATACGATCGCCATCCCGCTCTCGGCTTTTTGCTAGGCAGTTGCATGGGGGAGACTTGGCTGCTGCGTCCTCCCCTCACCGATAAACGTTTGACGGTGATTCCTATCCCTCTCCACCCGGAAAGGTTAAAGGAAAGGGGTTTTAATCAAGCAGAAGTCATTGGCGAAGGTTTTTGTCGTTTAACCGGTTATTCTCTGGCTAGTCGCGGATTAATTCGGATTAAGAACACAGCAGCCTTGTTTAGTATGGCAGCCGAGGAGAGAAAAAAGACGATGCAAGCGGCTTTTCAATTGGGGAAAAATTTACCGAAATCAGTACCGATTCTCTTAATTGATGATATTTATACCACAGGAACCACGATCGAGGAGGCTGTGCAGGTTTTACGCACAGAGGGATATCGGGTAGTCGGTGCGATCGCTCTTGCCAGTTCCAAAATCAGCTAAAATGCCCAGACGGAATCGGTCTAGGCATTTTAGAGTTAGATTAAATTAAGTCCGTTTGATCTTGTCGTATTGACTGATGAAAATCAAACCGATAGTGGCAGGGATCAGGACGATAACCGCACCTAAAACAAGGCTCCAGAGAAAGTTAGCTAAAGAGGGTGTCATGATAGATAAATCCTTTGTCATATTTTCAAAGACTTAGTTCTTTATCTTATCACCTTGGGCGAGAAGACCTCCAGTGCCACAGTCAGATCAATGCGATCGCTGGTTACTATATGTCTTCAATCGCTGAAAATAAAATCTCCCTTGACTTCTCAAGGAGATAGGGATGTTTGACAATAGGTGATAGTTACAAAAGTTCACACTAGACTGGCAAAGATTTTTATGGCTACTGACGATCGCAAACGGCGCATTCTCGATCATCTCTCCAGAAGTACCAGTGGTGCTGACTATATTCCCAAAAAACCGCTGCTAGTTGTGGAAACTCCCCCGGTGGCAGCGGAACCCGTGGCAGTGCCGCCTCCAGTGACTCCTTCGCCAAAATTAACTGCTAAAGAGCGGAAAAGAAAGATAATGTCCCATCTTTCCATGAGTAGTCAAGATTTTGGCGAAATTACTAGCACTGCTCCTAAAGACAAGCGTAAACGCCAAATTAACGAACATCTGCGCCAAAGCCAAGGATAAAATAGTAAGGAGTGAGAATTAGCAACTAGGCATCTTCTAGACTGTTCTCACTCCCTCATTTTCTGCTGTCGATGGGAATAATGACAGTTGTTGCAAATCAGTTCCTCGCTCTGGCAACAAGGGAATGTTAAAGTTAGTAATGATCGCTTCTGTGATCGGATGACGTAATTTTTCTGTAGAACCAACATGATAAAAATGCTGTTTAGTATAGATATAAAACTGATCAGCACTCCAATTTTTTTTAATTAAAGGATTGCTTCTAAACTGATTACTGTGCCAAGTGGACAAAATAAACCGACAAGAAATATCCTTTAAAATAGTCACCAGACAATCTTCATCCTCTTGAGACCAAGAGTTAAAGTAATCGACGTGTCTCCCTAAATAAGGAGGATCGAGATAGAGCAAGTCTGTTTTTTGCCAATCAGATAAAGTCTCTCGAAAGTCCGCAACTTGAAAAGTATAATCATTTTTAATCAGAATATTTTCTATGGCAATAACCTGATTGACTATTTTGGTAATATATGCTTGGGAAAATCGTTCTGATTTATGACAGTAAGGTACGTTAAACTGTCCCTTACGATTGAATCTCATCACCCCATTAAAACAGGAGCGATTGAGAAATAAAAAATCTAGAGAATTAGGAGCTTGATTAAATCTTTCTCGTACCTGATAATAATAACTTTCTCCCTGCTCCTTAAGAACTTGACCATTTTCTTGCAAAAAAAGCTTAACAGTTTTACTGGTAATAACTTGATTTTTTAGATTATTATAAAACTGGATAATATGAGTATTTGTGTCCGCGAGTAAAGCCTTTTTGGGATTAATATTAAAAGCCACCACTCCCGAGCCAGAAAAGGGTTCTATCCAACGCCCAAAGCTAAGATCAGACACAATATTTTTAACATCTTTTACCAACTTAGTTTTAATTCCTTGACACTTAATCGGTGGCACAAGCGGCGTTAACTTCACTAAACACTCTCCTCATCAACAGTAATTTCTATCCACAGCAAATTTAGCTCATGTTGGCTCGTGAATAAGGGTCAAATCAGGGTAAAAATTTTGTTGAGATAAGTAGTCGTGCAAAATTAATTTCCTAGTCGAGACTCCGAGACTCCGAGACAGGAGACGGGATACAGCTATTAGGGATCGGATTTGAGTTTTCAGGATGGGTTAGCGGTAGCGTAACCCATCCTACAAATAATTGTGCCTCCCTACTTACTTTTAGGCAGTTTAAATTCAGTACAGCTGATCCCAGAAACCATGGGACTCTTGCTAGAACAAATGAACTAAAAAAATCTGGCTCTTCTAGGTTCTGTGTGATCAGTTTAACTTAATATAGAGGCGATCAATCTTCGTGTCCTTTGTGTCTTTGTGGTTCGTTTCCCCCCCGCTAGGAGGAATGTATCTTAGAATACATTTTACCCACCAAACCCAAGAGAGCCAAAATCTCTCGTCACCATTCTTGTCAGAATTATGAGAATTACGTTACATTTAGTTAAGATTTAATTGGCTGCGGGGATTAATCTCGAAAAAATAACGTAAAATCCTTGACAAAAACGGCTAAATGAGTTAAGCAAAAATCTTTATCCTAGAACCACTAAACAAACATGAAACTATCCTGGAAAACGATTTTACTATGGACATTGCCCGCCCTCGTGGTCGGTTTTTTCCTTTGGCAAGGCACTTTTGCCACCGCCACCAGTAATATCGGCAATAACACCGCCAGTACCCGCATGACCTACGGACGCTTTCTAGAATACCTGGACAGTGGTAGGGTTGTTAGCGTCGATCTCTACGAAGGGGGCAGAACCGCGATCGTACAGGCCCTAGATCCAGAACTAGAAAACCGAGTACAACGCCTACGGGTCGATTTACCAGCCAATTCCCCCGATTTAATCGCCCGTTTACGCGATTCTAAAATTAGTTTCGATGCACACCCGATGCGGAATGACGGTGCTTGGTGGGGATTCCTCGGTAATCTACTTTTCCCCTTTTTGCTGATTGCCTCTCTCTTTTTCCTCTTCCGCCGTTCTAATAATATGCCAGGCGGCCCCGGTCAAGCGATGAGTTTTGGCAAATCAAAAGCTCGTTTCCAGATGGAAGCAAAAACCGGCATCACCTTCGATGATGTGGCAGGAATTGACGAAGCGAAGGAAGAATTACAGGAAGTCGTCACTTTCCTCAAACAACCAGAGAAATTTACCGCCGTCGGTGCCAAAATCCCCAAAGGAGTCCTCTTAGTTGGTCCTCCTGGTACGGGTAAAACCCTGTTAGCTAAAGCGATCGCCGGTGAAGCGGGTGTACCTTTCTTCAGCATTTCCGGTTCGGAATTTGTGGAAATGTTCGTCGGTGTCGGTGCTTCTCGCGTGCGCGACTTGTTCAAAAAAGCCAAGGAAAATGCTCCCTGTTTAATCTTTATCGATGAAATTGACGCAGTAGGTCGTCAACGGGGTGCCGGTATCGGTGGTGGTAACGATGAACGGGAACAAACCCTAAACCAATTATTGACAGAAATGGACGGTTTCGAGGGGAATACGGGAATTATTATCATTGCCGCCACTAACCGCCCCGATGTTCTCGATTCCGCTCTCATGCGTCCGGGCCGTTTTGATCGCCAAGTAACCGTCGATGCACCCGATTTTAAAGGTCGTTTAGAGATTTTAGACGTTCATGCCCGCAATAAAAAGCTGGCCAACGACGTTTCCATCGAAGCGATCGCCCGTCGTACTCCGGGGTTCAGTGGAGCAGATTTAGCCAATTTACTGAACGAAGCGGCAATTTTAACCGCCCGTCGTCGTAAAGAAGCCATTACCCTCCTAGAGATAGATGACGCGGTAGATCGCGTTATCGCCGGTATGGAAGGCACTCCTTTAGTCGATAGCAAGAGCAAGCGCCTAATCGCTTACCATGAAGTGGGTCATGCGATCGTGGGTACGCTCTTAAAAGATCACGATCCCGTCCAGAAAGTGACTCTGATTCCCCGGGGACAGGCCCAGGGTTTAACTTGGTTCACTCCCAACGAAGAACAGGGTTTAACCACGAAAGCGCAGTTAATGGCCCGGATTTCCGGTGCTTTAGGTGGTCGCGCGGCCGAGGAAGAAATCTTCGGCTATGATGAGGTGACTACTGGTGCTGGTGGCGATTTACAGCAAGTTTCTGATATGGCCCGTCAGATGGTGACTCGTTTCGGGATGAGCGATTTAGGTCCTTTGTCCCTAGAAAGTCAAGGGGGTGAGGTGTTCCTCGGTGGCGGTTTGATGAATCGTTCCGAGTATTCTGAGAAGGTGGCTACTCGCATCGATGATCAGGTGCGCTCGATCGTGGAACACTGTCATGAAATTTCTCGGAAAATTGTCCGCGATCATCGCGAAGTGATCGATCGAGTGGTGGACCTGCTGATCGAAAAAGAAACGATCGATGGGCAAGAATTCCGGCAAATTGTGGCTGAATACGCCTATGTTCCCGAAAAAGAACAGTTTGTCCCCCATTTATAGGTTGATTTCAATCCATAGGCGATCGGGTGGGTTAAGACTCACCCGATTTTTTTATGCTAGGGATTTAGTCATCATCATCATCGTCATCGTCTTTATTCTGGTCATTATCATCGTCTTTTTGCCGATTTTTTCCGTCTTTATCGCTATCTTCGTCTTTTTGCGGCGATTCCACCGTTGTAGGGACGTTTTTCGGTTCCTCGGCTTGTTTTCCTCCCTGACAAGCAGCTAAAACCGTAGTCAAGGTCAACAGCATCAGCAAAACTAAGGATTTGAGTTTCATGGTCTTTCTCCCCACCCGATCAACAAATATAACGATTTTAAGACTTTTGGGCGGTGGACAGTTTGGCCAATGCCAAGAAAGTACATTCCCAGACTAATCGGGGTTGAACGTAGGCTAACAGCTGCCGGCGGGTTTTTTCCAAGATTTCTAAAATCGATCGCTCTCGTCTTCGTTGCCAATCCTCATATTGAAGATAACTCACATACCATAATTGGGTTTCCGTGTCAAGAGTTTGAGCGATAATTTTGGCTAATTCCAGTGCTTGGGAAAGTTTTAGGGGAAACTTGCCCAAAGATCGCGGTAAATCTTGGGGGAGATTGTCGAGAAACTCTAAAGCTGCGATCGCTTCTCCCGGGCTACCTTGGGCTAAACCGAGAATTGCCGGATAATTGAGAACGCGAGTGTGTCCGTTAGAGCGCAGGACTTGAGCGAGATTTTCTTCCGAAAGACGCTGAAAAGGGATATGTTGACAGCGAGAAACGAGAGTAGGTAGTAAAGAGGAGGGACTGGGAGCAATCAGGATTAAAGTGGCTTTTCCCGGTTCCTCAAGCGTTTTTAAGAGCGCATTTGCCGCCGATTCCGTCATGGTGTCTGCTTCCTCGATCACCACCACAGAGCGGGCCGATTCCAGGGGAGGACGACTTAAAAAGTTAGTAATCTCGCGAATTTGTTCGATGCGGATTTGCGGGGGAGCTTTACGCTTGAGATTGCTTTCCTGTGCTTCTTTTGCGGTGAGCAGTTTGCCTTGGTGTTGATAAGTGGGTTCAATCCAGAGTAAATCGGGATGATTGCCACCGAGAAAGCGTTTCAGGATTAATTCCCTTGTTTCTGGAGATCGATCTCTAGTTAACAAGTCTTGACAGAAACATTTTGCTGCTAGATTGCGTCCAATCCCCTTAGCGCCGGCGAATAAGTAAGCGGGAGCGATCGAATTGACTTCAAGCGCTCTTTGTAGTAGTTCAATGGCCTGATTTTGACCGATTAACCTTGACCAATTTATCATCTTTTCCCTGCCATGGCTCGCTATTGCTGTTCCTATTTTGTCGGGATTTCTCCTCATCAGACCGGGTTTTTATACGATGATATATTAAGTTTGGGTGAATTTGAAATCATCAAGCGCCGGACCGATGTCTTGCTTTTATCGGAAGTTCCTAACGATGCTTTCTTTCCCCAGTTAGTGAAAGTGGAATTGTTTATCCATTCTCCCACTAGCTCGGAACTTCAGATCGATTTATTGGTAAAAAATCATGAATTGCCTCTGAGAATTAATAATCGTTGTCGGCGATTTTTTGAATCTATTCACCAGATTATTACCAAAAATTATCAAGGTCAATCCCTGACCAGAATTACCGCTTAACCCGATTTGTCCCTGTCTCCGTCAACTGACAAAGACAGGGACGAAATACCATCTTGGCTCTCTTGGGTAACGAACCACAAAGACACAGAAAACACAGAGATTGATCGCTCCTGTATCAGTGAAACTGATCACACAAAGAAGTAAGTAATACTAAATCTGGTTATTAAAAACTGATTATCTATTCCCTCTTTTGCCTTTTGCCTCTTGGCTTTTGCCTGTCCTGATATGTATCCTATACTCAACGGATTTAGTATAAGAGAGCCGCTCTTTTTGGTGCTTGATAGATTGATCGAGAAAAAGTCGATAATCGCTTTAGTTTTTGCCTTCCTTTGTCGATTTGAGCGGGGGAAATTGACGACGTAAAAGCAGGGAATTACTCACTACCATAACCGAACTAAAAGCCATCAAAGCTGCTGCTAGGGCCGGACTGAAAGCTAGACCCCAATGGGGCAGTAATAAGCCACCAGCAATGGGAATAGCAAAGGTATTGTAACCCAAAGCCCAAAAAAGATTTTGTCGGATTTTTTGCCCTGTGGCCAGACTTAAATGCAGAGATTGTACCACATCCTCTAGGCGATCGCTAATTAAAACGATCCCAGCCGTTTCCATGGCCACTTCCGTGCCACCAGCCAGAGCAATACCGATGTTAGCCTGTCCTAGGGCGGGAGCGTCATTGATACCATCCCCGACCATAGCGACGATTTTGCCCTCTTTTGTCTGTAGGTCGGCAATTAAGGCGGATTTTTCGGTGGGAGCAACTTGGGCATAAAATTGACTGATACCCAAACTATTAGCGATCGCTGTCACCACTTCTTGGCGATCGCCACTGAGTAAAATCACCTCTAAACCGAGTTTTTGCAACTGATTCACGGTTGTTTGAGCATCAGGACGCAATTGATCCTGAAAAGCGATCGCGCCGAGTAATTGTTCTTCCCTACCCAGATAAATCACCGTTTTACCCGCTTGTAAAATCTCTTGAATGCCCCGGATAGTTTCATCAATTTTAATGCCGTTCTGGGCTAACCATTGCCGATTTCCTAGGACGATTTTCGACCCCTGCACCCTTGCCGAAACTCCCAATCCGGCCACAGTTTGAAAATCTTCCCCCGTCAGGTTAGTAGGAGGAGTAACTGCGTCTAAAATCGCCTGAGCGAGAGGATGATTAGTGCCACTCTCCACTACTGCCGCTAATTCTTGAATTTCCAGAGGATTAAGCTCAGAAAAACTCAAACAATCGGTAATTTCCGGATGACCTTGGCTAAGGGTTCCCGTTTTGTCAAAAACCACCGTTTGCAGTCGCGAGACGGTTTCCAAAACATCGCCCCCTTTAATTAAAATGCCTCGTTCGGCTGCTAAACTGGTTCCCACCAGTAGGGCCGTCGGTGTGGCTAAACCAAGAGCGCAGGGACAAGCGACCACAAGCACAGAAATCGCTAATTTTAGGGACAAAAGTAGGGGAGAAGTGGATTGAATCAGCTCGTGGTGTCCTGTGGTTGATCCTAACACCTCTGGAAAGAGCCTAGTTCCCCAAAAATACCAAAAGAGCAGCACAATTAGGGCAATTATCATGACTCCGTAGGCAAAATAACCCGCTATCCGGTCCGCTATCTTCTGTACTGGGGCCTTGCGAGTTTGGGCTGATTCCACGGCGGCGATAATCTTAGCTAGGGTGGTATCGGTTCCCACCTGACGAGTTTGCACAGCGATCGCACCAGAGAGATTGAAACTGCCAGCAATGACTAAATCTCCCATTTCCTTAACCACCGGCAGCGATTCCCCCGTTAACAAAGCTTCATCTACCGTGGTTCTTCCCTGAATAATCTCCCCATCCACGGGAATTTTTTCCCCGGGTAAGACGCGCACCCATTCCCCGACGCGCAGCTGTTCCACCGGAATCGCCACACCCACACGGTCATCTGTACTACCAATCAGGTGAGCCACTGCCGGTTGTAGGGAAGTAAGCGCTTCTAAGTCTGCGGCTGCGCGATGACGGGAATGCGCTTCTAGAGTCCGTCCGAGGAGAATAAAACCTAACAGCATGACTGGTTCATCAAAAAAGCACTCTAGACCGAGATTAGGGAAGATAAGAGCCAAACAACTGGCTATATAGGCGCTACCTGTGCCTAAACTAACGAGAGTGTTCATATTTGGCATCCCATGCCGTAATCCCCGCCAACCATCGATGAAAATATCGCGGCCGGGGAATAAAATGGCTAGGGTGGCTAAAATCCAGTGAAAAGCAATACTTTGAAAGATGGGGATTTCTGGTCCCCCGATGTGGTGTAAGTGACCAATCAGGGAAAAAACCAGTAAACAACAAGCGATCGCTAATCGGTATAATTGTTGTTGCCGTTCTTTTTGTTGGTTTTGCCGACGTTGATTTTGTTGAGAAAGGGGAGTCGATGAGCTGCGCGGTTGGGTGGGGAATCCGATTGCGGTTAATTTTGCGGCTAACTGCTCTGGTGCGATCGCATCTGGTTGGTATTCAATCACGGCAATTTCCGTGATTAGGTTAACTTGGGCCGATTTTACCCCTTGATTTTGGCTGAGTTGTCTTTCTACGGCACTCACACAGCCGGCGCATTTCATGCCTTTTACGTCTAGAGTAGCGGTTTTTAGTCCAGTTTCGGCGGCTAGGATCATGGAAAAAGTAGGCAAGGATGGTCTTTACTTCTATCCTAGAAATTCTCGGCCGATTTTTAAACTATTTTGGCGTGTAGGGTTACAGATAGATGAAATTTTAGTGCGATCGCCGATCTTGTAGATCTTGTAGGGTGCGTTAATGAAATGTAACGCACCTTATCTAATGTTCAAAATTCGTGCGTTACGCTGACGCTAACACACCCTACATCATATCGATCGTCAAGATTAAGTGCGATCGCCGATCTTGTAGATCTTGTAGGGTGCGTTAATGAAATGTAACGCACCTTATCTAATGTTCAAAATTCGTGCGTTACGCTGACGCTAACACACCCTACTGGACTGACTGCGGTAATTATGCCCAAATTGAGGTGATTAAACCGCACGGTGTAGTATTAAGTTTTATTTAGGGGCTGTTTCGCCAATCAGTGTTGGACGGGTGTAATTTCAGCTATTCAGTCATTATGAGGGTTATGACATTTTTGGTGGGGGTGCTAAAATCTGCTTCTAGCATCAAAATGAGAATTGCTGTGTTACACCGATGCGGGTGGTATAGTAGGATCGGGTAAGGTGCTAAACCGCAGAGAGCGGTATGATTAAAGTTAGGTGCATCGCCAAGTGATCTCAACCACTACCAGTCCTTATGCAATCAAGAACACCTGGAATTCATAATTTGTGTCCAGAAATCTTTCATGAACAGATTGAAGATTTAAGAAAAATTGGAATAGATTTATATTCAGGCTTAGAGCTTGCTTTGGCTCAATCAGTAATAATAAACACTCTTGGAGGTTACTTTTGGGCTAAGGAATGTACGACATTTGGTCATAGACAGGATTTTTTTGCAAACAAAAGTGATGTCCGAATTATTCATCTTGCTCATATGCTTTGGTCTTTAAAAGATCAAGAAGGATTTGCTGAGTTTCTGCGAAACAAAGATACAAATAATTTTGAGTCTACTTATTATGAATTGACAGCTGCTTACTGGTTCTTGAAAAGTTCAAAATCAGTCCGACTTGTAGTTGAAAGCGGTGTCAAGGGGGCAGACTTTGATATTGAGGTAAAAGAATTCTTTCTTTATAACTCTCTTAATGTTGAGGTTAAGGCTAAACAAATAGACTTCACAACAGAGCAGCAGATTATAAATAAATTTAAGAAGACAAGATCACAGCTTCCACAAGATGGGAATGGTGTGATTTTTTGCAAAGTTAACTTGTCGGGATTGTTAACTCAAAAAGAACTCATCCAGGCAGCTCAAATCTTCCTCAAATCAACTAAGAGGATTGCATTCATCGTCTACTGCTGGGACTCATGGAACCTTATACAGGAAGGTATAGCACTTGCTTATATAGCTGTTAACCGAGAGGGAGAGATGCACTCAATTTTCGGAGAAAGTTCGACACCAGTGAGACCAGCATTTCTTGTAGAAGCTATAGAATGGCATCAGCAGCCGTAGGGTGCGTTCCCTAATGCAAGTGCGATCGCCGATCTTGTAGGGTGGGTTAACGAAGTGAACGCACCTTATCTAATGCTCAAAATTCGTGCGTTACGCTGACGCTAACACACCCTACTGAACTGTTTCAGCTAATTTGGTGTATTAGAAAAATGCTATAAATTCTATAATCTAAGACTTTAAGCCGAAATCTATCGCCCTATTTTAACTGAAACAATCCACTACATTTGATACATTTATATTGCTTAATCATCCCAAAAACCTTCAGGCTTGGCTATACGTTCACCACTACCCCAATCCTGAGGATAAATTCCTTGGGCGATAAACCGATGGATACTGGAATATTGCCAATCTTGAGGATTTTCACAGAAACCATGCCGCACTGGATTGTCATGAATATAATCGCAATGTGTGGCAAAATCTTGTTCATCACGGATTAAATGCTCCCAAAATCGGCGTTGCCAAAGATTCCCTTCTGCTCGTTTTTGCCGCGATCTAGAAACTTCACGATTAACCCCCAATGCCTGCCCATAATGCTTTGTGACATAAGTTTTGATTAATCGTAACCTTACCGAAAAATCTTGATCATCATCTGGTAACGTCCATAAACAATGAAAATGATCAGGTAATAGAACAAAAGCATCAATCACAAAAGGATATTTCACCCTAACCTTTTCGATTCCTTGCCTAAGTGCTTTTCTAGCCACATCACAACAAAGCCAAGGCTCTCTCTGATAAGTGACTTGAGTAAGCTGTTCAGCATCTAAATAGCGTATAATAGAAACAGTAACCTATTCAAATATCAATAGCTATGCCAGCCCCTAATCACTTGAATTCCGAACAAAAAGAAAAGTTACAAAAA
>JAADBR010000036.1 GCA_009995705.1 Microcystis aeruginosa W13-11 | reverse complement strand
ACATTCATAATTGGTTTACCCATTGTTGTTATTGCGATACCCCTTTTAAAGAGCCTAATCAAGAGTCTGCCTAGCCATCCCTTTGTACCTCATTCAACTGAAAACCGCTATAACTGAATATCCCCCAATAACTAAAGGAAAGATAAAGTTATCGATCGCCCTCTGGAGACGGTGTCAGAATAAAAGAGGGGAGATGACCAAGGAAACCCGACAACTCTCCATCTTTTTTCCGTCATCGCCCCTAAAATTTATTTGGTTCAGATTTATGCAAACTGCCAATCCTCGTCAAACGGAGAAAAAAGAGCATCCCAGTGGCGATAAACGCTTCAAAGTCCTCGACATTACCATGAAGCGAGCAGGATATAATCAATCAGCCCTGATTGAAGTCCTGCACAAGGCCCAAGAAGCTTTCGGATTCCTAGAGGAAGATGTTCTCCTCTACGTTGCTCGGGCGCTAAAACTGCCCCTCAGTCGCGTCTATGGGGTAGCAACCTTCTATCATCTCTTTTCCCTGAAACCAGCGGGAAAACACACCTGTATTGTCTGTATGGGGACCGCTTGTTATGTCAAAGGCGGCGGCAAAATCCTCGAAGACATCGAAAACAGCTTTGATGTCAAAGTGGGAGAAACCACCGCCGATGGAGAAATTTCCCTAGGGTCGGCCCGTTGTATCGGGGCCTGTGGGATTGCGCCGGCCGTGGTCTTCGATGGAGTCGTGGCCCCGAAACAAGATTCGGAAACTGTCTTAGCGAAGCTAAAGAGTTTCTCCCAGTAATTTTTCACTTTAGTGGATTGAAAAAAATATGGACTTACAAGAATTATTGGCAGTGGCTGCAAAAGAGAAAACTAGACAAAAAAGCATCCGGGTGCATTGTTGCACTTCCACCGGTTGCCAAGCTGCTAACTCCCTCCAAATCGAAAAAAACCTCGCCACTGCCGTCAAAGAGGCAGACCTAGAGGATACAGTCGAAGTGGTGGGGGTTGGTTGTATGGGTTTTTGTGGTCGCGGTCCGTTGGTGGAAGTGGATCCCCAGGATCTCCTATACGAAGAAGTCACCCCGGAAAGTGCGGCCAGCATTATTGCGGCCTTAAACGGCGGCAAAACCGAGGTGCAATTAGGGGACTCAAAACATCCCTTTTTCTCCCATCAGGTCAAAATTGTCCGGGAAAATAGCGGTAAAATCGATCCCGATCGCATTGAGGAATATATCGCCGTCGGTGGTTATCAATCTCTCTACAAGGCTCTCTACGAGATGACTCCGACCCAGGTGGTGGAGGAAATCATCAAAAGCGGTTTACGCGGCCGGGGCGGTGCTGGTTATCCCACCGGTTTAAAATGGGCAACGGTGGCTAAACAACCGGGTAAACAAAAATACGTTATCTGTAATGCTGATGAAGGGGATCCCGGGGCGTTTATGGACCGCAGTGTTTTGGAAAGTGACCCCCATTTAGTCCTGGAAGGAATGGCGATCGCTGCCTATGCCGTGGGGGCCGATCATGGTTATATCTATGTTAGAGCCGAATATCCCCTAGCGATTGATCGTTTGCAAAAAGCGATTAATCAGTCCAAAAAATTCGGTTTAATGGGTTCCCAAGTATTCGAGTCCACTTTCGATTTTAAGGTGGATATCCGCATCGGAGCGGGAGCTTTTGTCTGTGGAGAAGAAACCGCTCTCATCCATTCCATTGAAGGCGGCCGCGGCACTCCCCGCACCCGTCCCCCCTATCCGGCCCAATCGGGTCTCGATGGTTGTCCCACCCTGATTAATAACGTCGAGTCCTACGCTAATATCGCCGCTATTATCCGCGAGGGGGCTGCTTGGTATGCCAATATCGGTACTGCCACCAGTAAAGGGACAAAAATCTTCGCTTTAACGGGAAAAATCTGCAATAATGGGCTGATTGAAGTGCCAATGGGCATTACTCTCCGGGAAATTGTCGAGGAGATGGGGGGTGGTGTTCCCGATGGTCAAGTAAAAGCGGTACAAACCGGCGGCCCCTCTGGGGGTTGTATTCCCGCTAATTTACTCGATACTCCCGTGGATTACGAATCCTTGGCCAAACTCGGTTCAATGATGGGATCCGGGGGTATGGTGGTTATGGATGATAGTACCAGTATGGTCAAAGTGGCGAAATTCTATATGGAGTTCTGTCGCGAGGAGTCCTGTGGTAAATGTATCCCCTGTCGCACGGGAACAGTACAAATGTTTGAATTATTGGCCAAAATTATCGACGGAAAGGCCGATATTCACGACCTCGAAAACCTAGAACATCTCTGTCAAATGGTCAAAGAAACCAGTCTTTGTGGTCTTGGTCAAAGCGCTCCCAATCCGATTTTAAGTACCCTACAGTATTTTAAGGAGGAATATCTGGCTCTGTTACAGGAAACCAAGCACCCCGTCTCTGTTTGAGAATAACTCGATCGATTTTTCTGGCTGCGGCAAGTCAGGTCAGCAGCCGGGTTATCTTGGAGAGAGTTAGCAGTAGTCTCAGGAGACAATAGATTATGACTTGGCGCGGCTCAACCGATACAAAAGATCGCATTTTTGGGGCTTTAGTCTATCTTTTACCCTTATATTCGGCCTTTTCCTTCGGTATCTTTATCTTTCAGCAAATTCCTTTTTTAGGAGCGGCCTTAGCAATAGTTTTAGCTCCCTTGGCTTTTCTCTATGGTTCTCTGGGAAGCTTTGGCAGTTTAATTATCTTTTTCGTCCTCTTTTTTGCCGTGGTACGCAATCCTCGCATCAGTCATTTTATCCGGTTTAACACCATGCAGGCGATTTTAATCGATATTTTGGTGTATTTATTGGGATTGGCCTTAGGTTTCGTCGCTAGGGGTTTAGGGGCGAATTTGGTGGTAGAAACTCTTTTTAACGTCGTCTTTTTGGGAGCATTTGCCGCCTGTGTTTACAGCATTATACAGTCGGTTATCGGTAAATACGCCGATATTCCCACAATTTCCGAGGCGGCCTATTCCCAAGTGGGAGGTTAAGTAAGCTTGAGTTTGTCCCCTTTTTCGGCTACAGTCTCTCCAGAATCAATGCGTTCGCTGCCAGGCCACATCTATGAGTCCATTTAAACAGACGCTACGGGAACTCAACGCTCAGAAGGGGAAAATAGCCGCTTCTGTGGGCAGAAAAACGCCCAAACGGGTTAATCGTTGGTTTAAGTGGCTTTCTCCTGGTCTCTTTGTCAAACGCTGGCTTTTAATCAGTTTAACTGGCGTTTTTCTCACCTCCTTCGGTTTGGCTATTTGGGTAAAATTAACCCCGGTTAATCGCTTTTTAGAGTTTGTTTCCCAAGCATTAGAAACGACCGCACGTTTAGTCCCCAATTCTGTTTCCGGGCCGCTGGCGGTTTTGCTGGGTGTCTTTTTGTTATTCTGGGGTCAGAGTCGCACCGTCGAAACGATTACAGAAGCACTACAACCGGACGCATCGGAGGAATTAGTTGATCGCCTACGGGCCCATCGTCGTCTCCATCGCGGCCCAAAAATTGTGGCGATCGGTGGCGGTACGGGTTTATCGGCGCTTTTACGCGGTTTAAAACAGTATAGCTCTAATATCACCGCTATTGTCACCGTAGCTGATGATGGCGGTTCTTCGGGCCGATTACGTCGGGAAATGGGCATTTTACCCCCGGGGGATATTCGCAATTGTATCGCCGCTTTAGCCGATGAGGAAAAGTTATTAACGGAATTGTTTCAATATCGCTTTCATACCGGAGATGGTTTATCGGGCCACAGTTTTGGTAATTTATTTATCAGCGCTATGACCGAGATTACCGGCGATCTGGAACAGGCGATCGATGCTAGTGCCAAAGTTTTGGCCATTCGCGGTAAAGTGCTACCTGCTACCCTTACCGATGTTAGTCTTTGGGCTAAGTTAGCCGATGGGCGCATTATTGAGGGAGAATCAAAGATAACCGAAGCTATGGGGCAAATTCGTCAGATTGGCTGTCATCCTGCCGATCCAGTCGCTTTACCGGCTGCTTTAGCGGCAATTAAGGAAGCAGATTATATTATCGTCGGCCCAGGTAGTCTTTATACCAGTATTATCCCTAATTTGTTGGTTCCCGCAATTCGTCAGGCCCTAGCACGGGTGACAGTTCCCCGCGTCTATGTTTGTAATATTATGACCCAGCCGGGGGAAACGGATAATTATTCGGTGGCAGATCATTTGCGAGCGATCGAAGGAGTCTGCGAAGAACGCGTCTTTGACGCGGTTTTGGCCCAAAGAACTGCACCATCGCCCCAATCTCTACAATTATACGCCCAAGAGCATAGTCATCCTGTCTTTTTAGATCGCGAGGAGGTGGGAAAAATGGGTTATCGCATTGTTTTAGCGAATGTAATGGCAGAAGATGAAGTTACTGCCAAAGTTCGTCACGATCCCCAACGTTTAGCGCGAGTTTTATGGCGCTGGTATGCTAAAAAGTGAATAGCGAGTTGACTAAATGTTTTTATCTAGCTTTGTCAAGTTATAAAATCATATTTTTTGCTTTAATTTGCCGACATTAGCCAAATTTGCTGATTAAAGCCCTAGGAAAAAATTAGCCTAAAAACCATTTCGCCTTATTCTGTGTTATACTCAGGTTTTTAAGAGAGATGATCATGCACTACTCTACTAAATCTAATCAAGAGACAGGTACGACAGTCTATCCCCCAAGCGATGGAAGTGAATTAATTCCTGCTGAGGTTAAACTAGATATAAACAGGCAAAACTATCAATCACTTAATATACCTCTCCCAGAGGGCTATACAGTAGATGATGAAGGAATCATCAATAACTATGGTAGCGAACCCAAGATTTATCTATCAAAATACCCATCTTTAGAACAGCAAAAATGGTATATTTTGCAAGGATTAGGGGCGGTTTTGTTGGTTGCTTTGGTGTTATTAATCACATTTTCGGTTAGCTAGATAAAAACCGTAGGATTGACATTTGAGTTGAGTCAGACAAGAAAACTTTAATTTACACCATAGAGTCTGCATCCCAAGTATCGGGAGCATATATTGGAACCGACTCTATCTATCTGTCCAAATAGTAAATCTGACAGCTGAACTTTTTTACTTTGCTAAACTTGACAATTTTTTTCAGTTTTTTGTGAGCTTCCTCGTGATCAGCAATAGAACAACCAATAGAGATAACTTCTCAAAGGAAATTCAACAGGTATGAAATTTAATCCTTCTCTTAGTCAAGAACCTCGCTATCAGGCAATTCCTGTTATGCAGATAACTTCCAAAGAAACCCTTCTCCATTGGTTAGAACGGACAGGAAGATTAAAATTACGTCAATCTGATGCTCATCCCGATTCGCAAATTTTAGAAGAACTAGACGATATTATCGATCCAGATAATTATGCTAGAGAAGAAGAGGAATAAATAGTCTTACTGGGAGTTAGGAGTGAAATTTCAATTATCTAATATTCAGGAGATTAAGAAAGTGGTATCAACGAAAAAAACGGCTTTAATTTACTGTGAAAATCAGTTTGGACGTGTGGACGGAAAAACGGCAGCTGGCTTGATCAGACAATCAGAAATATATACAATTGTTGGTGTTCTGGATAGTTCCTTAGCAGGAAAAGATGCGGGAGAAGCATTAGGAGACAAAAAAAATCATATTCCCATTTTTGCTAATTTACAAACAGCCTTAGAAAAACTTAGAGATGTTCCCAATTGTTATATCTACGGCAAAGCACCCTTAGAAGCGTTTATTCCCCCCCTAGAAAGGCTGCTAATTTTAGAAGCAATGGCAGAAGGAATGGATATTATTAATGGTTTGCATCAATTCTTCTCCGAGGATTTAGAATTTAGGGATCAAGCTAGTCAGTATGGTGTGCAAATTACAGACATTCGTAAACCACCACAATTAGCTGATCTTCATGTATTTACTGGGCAAATTTCCCAGGTAAATATACCCGTTATTGCCTTTTTAGGAACCGATTGTGCTTGCGGAAAAATGACCACTGCGGTAGCAGTTAATCAAACTCTCCAAGGCTTGGGTATTAAGTCTGTCTTAGTCGCTACTGGACAAACTAGCTTGATGCAGGGAGCAAGATATGGGGTTTCGATCGATGCTTTGGTTTCTCAATTTGTCATCGGTGAAATTGAAAATGCTGTGGTTCAAGCTTTTGAGCAAGAAAAACCCGATATTATTTTAGTGGAAGGACAAAGTTCTCTGAGTCATCCTGCTTTTATGAGTTCCCTGGGAATTTTGAAAGGAAGTATGCCCAATGGGGTTATTTTACAACATCCCCCAGCCCGAAAATTTCGCTGTGATTTTCCTCATTTAGCCATGGCAAAATTACAGGAAGAAATTTCACTAATTGAGGCAATTTCTCCCACTAAAGTTATCGCTATTGCGATTAATCACGAAAATCTCACCGCAGCAGCCACTGAGCGTATTATTGCCAAATATGAGCGAGATTTTCAGTTACCGACTACTGATGTTTTGTTACACGGATGTGAGAAATTAGTCCAAGCTTTATGCGATCGCTTTCCGAAATTAAACCAGAAAATCAAAGGGGAAATTTTAGCTGCAATTCCCGCAATTGGGAGCAAATAGGCTGATGAAAGACTTTTTACCCAGAATCGAGATTTCTCTCCCGAAAATACGCCATAATGCTCGTTTACTCTGCCAATTCTACGGTAGCAAGGGACTTTCTGTGATGGGAGTTTCCAAAGCGATTTTGGGTGATCCCTCGATCGCCTTGGCGATGATTCAAGGTGGAGTCAACTTTATCGCTGACTCTCGAATCGAAAATATTCTCAAAATGAAACAAGCAGGAATAGTGACAACTTTTGTTCTGTTGCGTACTGCCTTGAGTCAAGCAGAATCAGTGGTTAACATTGCAGATATCAGCTTAAATACCGAATTAGCAACAATTCAGGAACTTTCCTATTATGCTCAAGAAAAGCAAAAAATACACCGCATTATTATCATGACGGAGTTAGGGGATTTACGCGAAGGTGTACTGCCGAAAGATCTGGTCAAGTTCATCAAAAAGACCCTCGCTTTTCCCTTTATCAAAATTGTTGGACTGGGTTGTAATTTAGCTTGTTATGGAGGGATTAAACCTGATAGCCATAATATGAGCAAATTATCTGTGTTAACAGATACAATTGAGCAGGAATTTTTAATAAAATTACCGATTGTTTCAGGAGGCAATTCTGCTAACTATCAATGGTATCAAAAAAGTAGCGAAGTTGGTCGGATTAATAATCTGCGTTTAGGAGAATCAATTTTATTAGGTTGTGAAACAGTTAATCGACAAGTTATACCTGGCTTATATACCGATGCTTTTCGGTTAATTGCTGAAGTAATCGAATCCAAAGATAAACCGTCTCTACCCTCTGGAGAAATTGGTCAAGATGCTTTTGGTAATGTTCCCAGTTTTATCGACCAAGGCATTCACCGTCGAGTTATTATTGCATTAGGAAGACAGGACATTCTTATCTCTGGATTACAAACAAGTCAGGAGATAAAAATATTAGGTTCTAGCAGCGATCATCTAGTTCTTGATAGTCATAACAAGAGGTTAAAAGTAGGAAGCGAAGTCAGTTTTAACCTTGATTACGGAGGACTTTTAACAGCCATGACTTCTCCTTTTATTACTAAAAGTTATGCTCTCAATGCAGTAGCACAACTGTCTTGATCGATTAATAAATATCCACAGATATATTTAGGGTCTGCTGGCTTATCACCTTGACATCAGCGCCGTAGAGATTTGTACTCAATTACTATCCTATTGCTAAATTCTGGGAAGAAATCAAAATCCCCCTCAATCCTTAACAAATTCCTAATCATCTCGTTTGGCACCATGATAAGCCGCTCCGAGGTATAATTCCCCCACTTTCGGGTTATTGAGTAAATCTTGACCCGATCCCTGAAAACGATCTTGACCACTTTCTAAAACATAACCTCGATCGGACATCATTAGGGCTTTTTTGGCATTCTGTTCCACTAAAATAATGGCAGTTCCCCTCTGATTAATCGCTTTTATCTGTTCAAAAACGCTGGTTACTAAGATAGGAGATAAAGCTGCCGAAGGTTCATCGAGAATTAATAAATCCGGTTGCAACATCAGCGCTCTTCCCATGGCTAACATCTGTCTTTCTCCTCCGGATAAAGTGCCAGCTTTCTGACGACGGCGCTCAAGCAACCGGGGAAACATGGCATAAATGCCCTCTTTTAAAGATTTTATACTTCCTTTGCTCGTAAAAGCTCCCATTTCCAGATTTTCCTCGATGCTCAGGGATGGAAAAACATTAGCAATTTGGGGAACATAACCCATACCGAGGGGAACGATTTGATTAGATTTCCAACCAGTGATATTTTTTCCCTTAAAAGTGATAGTTCCAGCACTGGGTTTTAATAAACCAAAAATCGTCTTAGCTAGGGTGGATTTTCCCGCACCATTCGGACCGATAACCGTGACTAATTCCCCCGGTGCAATGCGAAAATTAACCCCTTGCAATATGTATAAATCCTGCACATAACCAGCATAAACTTGTTCAACTTCTAAAAGATAATCCATGATAGGGTAAAAAGTAAAAAAAGAGATGGGGAGTAAGGGGAGCAGGGAGGATTTTCAGTAAACAGTAAACTGAAAACTTACATCTGATAACTAATAACTGATAAATTAGGGAGTTTTTTGTAAATTGGGACGTTCTTCTGGCAGAATTGCACCTTCGACGGGACATACTTGTAAACAGATACCACAGTCAATACAAGTGGCAAAATCAATCCAATACCAATCGGTTCCTTTAGCATTTTTACCCGGTCCTGGATGGATACAAGCAACAGGACAAGCGGAAACGCAATCAGCAACCCCTTCACAAATTCCAGTGACGATCGAATGTGGCACAGTTTTTTCTCCTCTAATTCTTAACATTAGTTTACCACTTTTAGGCGCTGCCGTGCCATGATTGTAATCATTGTTAGGAAACTTCCCTTAATTTTCTAAAATCTTGGGAGTTTTTTCTTGATCTTATCAAAAAGTAAGATAGGAGTTTTGCCGATGGTTTTTACTATTCCCTTACGGGAGGACAAATCATTAATTTCTTCCTGTAATTTCTGATTATTTTTCTGTAGATTATTATGATTATTTTCTAATTCTCTTAGGTATATTTCCATCCCTTGCATAGTATGATAATCTTGCTGTTGTCTCAGATACATTGTCTGTTGTGCTTCCTGTAATTTTCTTAACTCTAACCAGACTTGATCCTGACTTGATTCATTCCGTTCACTGAGCGCATACCAGAGAAAATTACTGATTTCTTTTGCTAGTTTTTGATTAACTTCAACAAGCTCGATAATATCAATTTTTTCGGGGGTAATTTTCGGGTATAACCTTCTTAAATTTTGGGCAATATCAGAGGAAAAAGTGATGATTCTAGCAGCGGATAAAATTGCATAGTGTTTTTCTAAATCCACTGGTAAATTGCCGTTTTCTTCTGGGAACTCAGAAGCAAGAACAAGTAGAGAAGGAGTGCTTAGGGGACTGGTATAAAAAGTGGAAATAAATAAATTAGCCTGTAGGCGATCGCAAATAGCTTGAATTTTTCTGGCATCCCTTCCCGTACAATTATAATCGTAGGATTCTGCGGGCCAATATTTAAATTCTTCCCATCGTGGTGCGCTGTTATTTCTATCTAAAATAACAATATGTTGACTCAATTCTAATTGACTCCAATGCTCTAGAATTGAAGACCAAATTCTGGCTAATTTTCCTTGATCGATTTGAAAAATTACGCCATCAATAACAATAATTGGGGGTTTCTTCTGGGAAATAGCTTGAATTGTTTGTAATTTTTCTCGCTCCTCTTCCTGTAAAATTATGCCTAAATCTTCCATCTTAACTGGATTGGGTTTAACTTCTAGCTCCTTAATGTCTGGGTGAGGAATTTCATAGATTGTACACACTTGATAATGCTCCTCTAATGCTTGACCATTGCTGCCATGTTCTAAACCTTGGAGATTCAAATAGTATAAACCTAAAATCTCAGGAATCAAAGCCATTTTTTTTCCTTGACTGCCGATTCTTAGCCAAAATTCGTAATCACCAGCACAGCGAAAATTTTCCTGAAAATAACCATATTTATCGTGCAGCATTTTTCGCCACATTGGTTGAGAACCCACACAACAACCTTGACGCATCTGTTGATAGGAGTAATTTGGCCAATTCCAATGTTTTAAAGCTGGGGTGGTGGCAAAAGTATCATTTTTGATTGTAGTAATTAATTGATCGGCATAAACTAAACTAATCTCTCTATTGTTATCTAGATAATTAGCCATAATTTCCAGAGCATTGAAACAGCGACGATCATCAGTATTCCCATTGGTGAGATAAAGACCCCTAGCTAGTTTAATAGCGCGATTCCAAGCGCAGTAGAGGGTTTCTCGTTCTTGAGTTCTCTGGTAAATAATATTAGGATAATTTTCTTGAAACTTTTGGATAATCTCCCCTTCATTTTCTGGAGAAGCGCTATCGATAATAATAATTTCTACTTCTCCCTTTTGATAAAGAGTTTGAGTAACTAAATCCTCTAGACAACCCCGGATAAACTCCGCTGATTTATAGGTAGAAACAATTACAGAAACTTTGATCCTCTGAACGGGTATAGAGTTATTACAACTAGGATTCATTGGCTTATCTGATCGCAATTCAAGACAGAAAATTTTTTGATAATTCTGAAAAAGAAGATTTTAAGACTCTATACTTGATCGGGAGAATTGTCAAGATGTTATCGACTCTTATTGAAGATGCCGGTTTATTTACCTTTTGCTTGTTACTTGACATAATAAAAACTATAATAGGAAGGCTGTGGAAAATGAGCAACAATGACCGTATCTTCTTCCCTAGACTGGTTAACCCGTGGAACCAGTGATTTATTCCCCCATCAACCCGACTCCCAAGATTCTAGGGAAAATTTAACCCAACTACTGCAAACTACTGATCGCCCCTTAAGAATTAAACTAGGTATTGACCCCACCGGCAGCGATATTCACCTAGGTCATAGTATCCCTTTTCGGAAACTGCGTGCTTTCCAGGATGCCGGTCATATAGCAGTGGTGATTATCGGTGATTTTACCGCTAGAATCGGCGATCCGACCGGAAAATCGGAAGTTAGAAAACAATTGACGAGCGAAGAAGTGAGAGCTAATGCCGAGAATTATCTGGCACAATTATGCCCAATTCTAGATTTTAACACCCCTAATCGTCTAGAAATTCGCTATAACTCGGAATGGTTGGGGAAATTAGACCTCTCGCAAATTCTCGAACTTCTCTCCACCATGACTGTGGGGCAAATGTTGGCAAAAGAAGGCTTTTCCGAACGCTACGACAAGGAAAACCCGATTTTTCTCCATGAATTTCTCTATCCCTTGATGCAGGGTTATGATTCCGTAGCGGTCGAGGCCGATGTCGAATTGGGAGGAACCGATCAAAAATTTAATATTGCCGTTGGTCGCGATTTACAGAAATATTTCGGCAAAAAACCGCAATTCGGGCTACTTTTACCGATTTTAATCGGAACCGATGGCAGTCAAAAAATGTCCAAATCCCTGAATAATTATGTGGGATTGCGGGAATCGGCCCTGTCCATGTACTCGAAACTGGAAAAAACCCCCGACGCTTTGTTAAAAGATTATTACGAACTATTGACAAATTTGCCTTTAGATGCTATGCCAAGCAATCCGCGAGAGGCACAAAAACAACTGGCGATCGAGGTAGTTGCCCAGTTTCACGGGAAAGAGGAGGCATTAAAAGCACAAAAAACGGCGCAGGAGATAGTTCTACAGGGAAGCACAGAGGCTGCGGCTTCTGTCCCCGAATTTTCCCTAGCAGCGGTCAATTTTCCCCTAAAACTATTCTATCTTCTTTCGGCCACCGGCTTATGTAAAAGTAGCGGCGAAGGCAGAAGACAGATTCAGGGGGGTGCAGTCAGAATCGATAGTGAGAAAATCACCGATGTGGACAAAAGTTTTGAGACAGCCGAAGCTTTAACGGGAAAAGTCCTACAGGTGGGCAAAAATAAATTTATTCGCTTTGTAGCTTAAATAAGCGAAAAAGTCCCTATTCGGCGGCTTTTTCCAGGATTTCTAACTCAAAATCTCGAAAATGGGCTTTAAACTTTTTACTGAACTCGACGAGGACAGGTAGATTGGCGCTAACCGGTCTGCCACGCCATTCGGTGACAAACGCTTTCACCTGTCCCTCTAATCCTTTTACGTCAAAAGGATCCGATTTGTGTTCAGGATGATGATAAACTACCACGGACTCAATTACACGAACTCGATCGCCAACTTTCATAAACTCTCTAGCGAAGACAAACGCCTATTGTATCTTTGAGAACAATCTTATCATTGTACGCGATATCAGTGATCAGTAAACAGTGATCAGTTATCAGGAAAATGGGGAGAAAAAAGCTGCCTGCTGCCTGCTCAAGCAAACAAGGTCATTAAACCTAAATAAAGCTTTGCGGGATCGAGGGCGATGAAATATATAGTGATTGGGGTTTATCGTCAAGCAACCCTGGGCCCATGCCACGCTGTGACGGATAAAATGTACTCAGTGATACATTTTACGCAACTAAACCAAGAGAGTCTGAAAATCTTAGGAAAAAACATGAATGCAAACTTCATTTTTGTACATGGAACTGGGGTGCGCCAACCAGCTTATCGCATAACTCTTAAGAAAATCCGCAAGCACTTGAAGAAAGAAGATAAGTCTTTTCCAGTCTATGAATGTTATTGGGGGGATCAGTGTGGCTCCAAGCTCAATGAAGGGGGAAAATCTATCCCGACGTTCGATACAAATCGTTCTGTTGGGGGATATCTGTCTGACGAAGACTACAAGATAGCACTTTGGCATTTACTCTATCAAAATCCTTTCTTTGAGCTAGAAATTCTCTCCCTACGCGAGCCAGAGAACAACTATACCCCTGGCCGGGAATTACCGGGGAAAGGTTTAGATCAAAGCATCAGAAACTTTACGCCACCTCAAGAATTGATTAATCGATTAGCTGAGGCAGGCATCAAGAAAGAAATCTTTCAGCAATCTAGAGATCGAATCATTGAAGACACAAATTATCAAAATGCTATCAATCAAGCTCAACTATCGACGATGGGGGATTATCGGTGGGCGATCGCCAAAGCCCTTGTTGCTCAAAGTGCCATTCTCGTTTCCGAAACCGACGGAGTGCAAGCACTCTGTCTTACGGGTGATAGCCGCGACCAAATTGTTACCGAGATCGTGAGTGCGATCGGGGGATCGGAAAGGGGAGTCGTCGATTGGGTTAAAAATTTGCTTCAAGAAAAGCTGCCGAAGCTACTAGATTCAGCAGTAGTTACCACTACTAATAGCATCTTGCAAATTCCCACCGGTTTGGCATTGAGAAAACGCGGTTCCCTCTCCGAATCTATTGCGGCTACCGCGGGCGACGTAATCATGTATCAGTCCCGAGGGCAAAAAATTCGCGACTTTATTCGAGAGAAGATTAAAGGCATCAAGAGCCGTCCCGCGATCTTGATCGCCCATAGTTTAGGTGGGATCGCGGCTGTCGATCTGTTACTGGAACCCGATCGGCCCGAAGTCGATCTGTTAGTTACGATCGGCTCGCAGGCTCCATTACTCTACGAGTGGAACGCGCTGACGAACATGGAATATCAAACAGGAGCTAGGCTTCCAGATACCTTCCCTAAATGGCTTAATATTTATGATGAGCGTGATTTTTTAAGCTATATTGGGTCTGGTATATTTCCCGATCAGGTTGAAGATATTAAAGTCTCTAACGGTCAGCCATTCCCCACATCCCACGGAGCTTATTGGAATAACCCCAAGGTCTGGAGTGCTATTTTCGAGAGGATACCTACATGAGTGAGCCTACTACCACTAAAGCCCTTTTGGTGGGCATCGAAAAATACGAAGCGGGCGAGAACTGGAATCTCAACGGCCCCGCCCATGATGTGATTCGGATGGCACAATGGTTAACGAAGCAGAATGTTCCTCCTGAAAACTTAACCATATTTCTATCCCCCTTAGATAACAACCAAGAAACGATAGAAAAAGCGAGAGAGCTTACTGGTTCTGAACCCGCTACCGCTACTAAATCAAATATTCAAAATGAGTTGAGTAGGCTTCAGTGCGATCGCGAGTCCGCCAGCCTGTTTTTGTTTTATTGGGGAGGTCATGGCTGGGTTACTCTGGAGGGAGAGCGACGATTATTTTATGCCGACGCTCGAAAAGATGACGAGAGAAATTTAGACTTCAACGACCTTTTGGTAAGCGCGTGTAGCGATTACTACAGAACAATGTCGCGACAGCTATTTATTGTGGATACTTGTGCGAACTATATACCGCAAATTAGGAATCCCCCTAGTGACCAGCTTGGCAAAAAAGAGCCTAGGTTCTTCCCTGAACAGTTTGTCTTATTTGCTGGAAAGTTAGGAGACCGGGCTAGAAATTTAGATTCGGAGGGAACTGGACTTTATACTAGGGAGTTACTGGCTGAGTTCGATCGCTTATCACCCAACGAGAGTTGGCCTCCAGACATGGAGGCGATATCCGCTCGTCTTCAACGTAAGTTTATAGACTTACGCAACCAAAAGTTAACCGAGCAAACGCCAACCTATTTATGGAATCGTGACTGGAGTGGCAACGAGCGTAATTTTGGACAGATGCCAGTTGCCCCAGTTCTTGAAATTACAACACCGCCTTTCACTGTAAAGATGCCAAGACGCTTAAGCGTACAAGAACTAAGCCAGTTACTAAATTTATTGACAGAAATTGATGCACTTAAAAATCGTCAACAGAGGGATAGAATTATCGATGTGTTACGTCCAGAAATTCGTAATAGTATTAGCAGATCAGATAATATCATAACTGATATTTTAAATATGTTTCAGACTTCACGCAATTACCTAGGAGGATTGAAGGAACTTCTGGATTCTATCGAGCTTTTCGCGTCAGGCTCGATTCAATTTCAGGCTCTTATACAAGAGATAACTAAAATATTATCTGAAGAACTATCTTAAGAAAGACTTTAATTAGAATTACATTTCAATACAATGTCACAGTCACATTCAGACAGAAAGTTAACAGTTCCGAGCATACGACAATTAAGCAATGCGCTGTGTGATTGTCCGTGTATTGTCAATATCAAAAGTCGAAATCGCATTTTATCGAACTTGAAAGAACAATACCCAAGTATAAACTTAGATCATAATAATCCTCATGTTTTAATTTCAAGAATAATCCTAAAGTTACAAAATTGCAAGGGAGCGTTAGAAAATTTTATTGAGCTTGTAGAAAATGAATCTGAAAGAAGATCACCTGAGAGGGGATATTTGAGACAAATTTTGCGTGAAATTTATCAATCTCCTTCTAATCCGCTTCTAAGACTTGAGGCTGATTCGTTTGTCATTTTCAGGCTTGATGCACGAGATAAAAAATATATTATTCCCTTACAATTTCCTAAATTAGAAGATGGTCAACTTCGACAAGCGATGCGATCACGAGATACTTGGAATATAATCATTACTTTTTGTAGGAGATTATATAGAGATTATATGGATGCTTATAAGTATATTGTAAGTGGGCAAATTTCTCTAGCCAAAATCAATATAAATGAGCTTCGTGGTAAATGTAATGATCTTGCTAATTACTTAACATCAAATTCTTTCGACAATGAATTGTTATCATTGGAACCAATTAGCACCCTCCAATTTATTCCGTACTGTATTGATCCCCTTCTTGAAACTATAGACTTCCATCCAAACAGCGAATACTTTATGTTAGGTCAGCAATTAGCCGAGTTTATTCCAAATCTATTACTTGAGGTAATAAATTTGAATTTGGCAACAGACGGTATTGTTATATATTCTGAAATTTCAATAAGGTTAGAGCCGAGAGAATTAATGCCAAAGGAGCTAAGTCAATTAAAAGATGGCTTTTTAGCCTGTGAAGCCTTTGCAAATCGTCAAAAAAGAAATGCTATTATTGATCTGTTGCGTACAATTATCAAAGCGAATATTTGTCGAGCAGATGATGATATTACTGATACGATTAATATAATAAAAACTGTACGCAATTACCCCGGAGGATTAAAAGAACTTTTAGATGCTCTAGAGTTATACGCTGTGGGCACTATCCAATTTTCCAATCTTAAACATCTTATAGATCGAATATTACCTACAGATTAAAGAACCATTTAGATATAACGATTTGGAAAAATGAACTACTTAAATTTTGCAGAGAAAAAACTATCGATCGCAGAGATAAAACTATTGAGAGATGCTTTACTTGACTGTCACAGCTTCCGGGATTATACTCGTCGTCGATTTATTGTAGATGAATTAAATCAACGCTACCCTTCTATAAATTTAAAATCTACTGATTCCGATCCCGGGATATTCACTTTACATTTGATCCAATTATGCCAAGATTATGATGGAGCATTGGAGTATTTAATTGAATTGATAGATGGAATATTTGAGCACAACTCATTAGGGGTTCAACATTTGAGAATGACTATTGGGAACATATTTTCATCACCCAAGGTTCCCAGTTTAATAAGAGAGGGAAATTCTTGGGTAATTCGTGTTAATCAGACTGGGCAGGTGATCAATATTCCTTTCGTCCGCTCTCCAATAGACGGAGACAAACTTAAGGAGGCAATAGAACTACCTTATATTTATACTTGGAAAGCAATTCATACACGTTGTGAGATTTTAATTAGAGACTTCATGAGTGTTTATAAATACATTTGGAGTGAACGAGTTAACTTAGTTATTGACCATTTACTAGATTTTCGAGAACGATGCAACATATTTTCTTATGATTTAGAAAAATTAGATCAAAGAATATTTACCTTCGAGCCAATCCAATATCTTAAAATCATTCCTTTTTGTATTGATCCATTACTCGACACTATGAGTTATCCACCAAAATCTAATTATTTTATATTAGAGCAGGAATTTTCTGAATTTATTATTGATGCACTTTTTGAAGCATTGCGTTTAGCGGATCGTATTCTTGAAGAATATATTGAACAGAAAACTGTATAATTAATTGCAAGGAGTAAGCCAATGAATGAACCAATTGAAATCTTTACTAATTCAGAAATAACTAAGTTTATTGATGACTGGGAGAAGTTTAAAGAGAGCTTGCCATCCTGGTTGGAAATCCGCTCTTATAAAAACACTTCCGATAGTCAGTTAAAACAGCTTCAGGAAAAACTTGAGTTTTGTATTACGGGAGGGAGATCGATTCAAGACCCCACTGAACGCACCCAACTTCAATGGATAGCGCGTGAAATTGGCGATTATATTTTTGGACTTTATGGAATATATATGTCTACAACAATTTTACCATTGGCAGAACAAGACCAGAATTTTTATGTTCCATACCCTCGAAATCCCTACTTTACGGGTCGAGAGGGGGAATTAGATGCCATTTATAGTTTCTTTGTTAGTTCAAAAAATTCTTCTAGTGTTCGCTCACTTGCTCTGGTGGGAATGGGGGGAAGTGGCAAAACCCAACTCGCGATAGAATACGCTTATCGATATAGCGAACAATATTCAGCTATTTATTGGCTACAGGCAGATGATATCGGCCTGTTTCTCCTTAGTGTTTCTGAGCTTGCTGAAGAACTCCTCCCTGATGAGTGTAAAGATAACGACCCTGAAGTTATGGCGGGCAATCTTAAAAGACACCTAGAGGAACAACAATCAGGATGGTTGTTGATTGTTGATAATGCTGATGACTTCTCTATTGTGAAAAAATATTTACCGAGGTCGAGCAAAGGAGATATTTTGATAACAACCCGATCATCTCAAATAGATCCTGCCATACATCAAATTCCCATATCTACTTTTCTACCCGATGAAAGTAAGTTGCTTTTACTGCGTAGGGCAAAACAGCTAAAAGAGATAACTGATTTCACACAACTTGATCCATCGGAGAATAAGGCGGCTGAAGAACTTACTCTTCAACTAGGAGGACTTCCTTTAGCCATTGACCAAGCAGGAGCTTATATTGGGAAAGAAAATATCACCGTAGAGAAATATTTAACCCGCTATCGGGACACAGAACGAGGAAAAAAACTTCGTCAAACACGAGGTAAACTATCGGGGGAACATACTTCCTCGTCCACAACCTATACTTTGGCTCTCGAACAGGTGGCTTTCAGAGATGAAGAAGCGGCAGAGTTGATTCGGATCTGCGCGTTTTTAGCCCCGGAATCCATCCCCAAAAGAATCTTTACTGAAAATCCCGATATTTGGGAAGGCTCGTTGGCGACTCGGTTACATAAGCCATCAGAATTTGATGAACTTTGCCAAGAAGCAACCCGTTATTCTTTGATTCAATGGGAATCTAAAAGGGAATTGCTTAGTATTCATGTAGTCGTTCAACAAGTTATTCGCGATGAGATAAGCCAAGAGGAGAAACAATCCTATATTCAAAAAGTAATACTAGCAGTAAACGCTATTTTTCCAAAAGAGATCGAGATTCGTTTTGCTTCACGAGAAGTCCTACGAAGTTGCGACCGCCTTTCATCTCAAGCGAGAACAGTTTTGGCGTGGACTAAAGATCGCTCCATTACAAGTTTAGCGATCGGCGATTTAATGAATAAATATAGCTATTACTTGATCGCACGATCTCGCTACAAGGATGCTAAAGATTTCTGTGAGTGTGCCGTAAAGTTCTGGAGAGACCTATCAACTTCTCAGGACTTATCGGCTGAAAACATAACAGAGATAGATTTGGGTCTTGCTAGTAGCTTGAATAATCATGCGGAACTTCTCCACGCTCAGGGGAATTACCGTGACGCGCGGCCGTTATTTGAGGAAGCTTTAAAGATTAGAAAGGATAAATTGTCTTTAGATGATCCAGACTATTTTTGGGTCGGACAAAGCTCACACAACTTAGCAAGACTCGAAGGAGATTTTGGAAATTATTTAACAGCCGAAGAACTATTTGACAAAGCTTTGAAGATAAACAAGAATACTCAAAGAGACGATTTACGCTTTCTGCTCGCCATAAGCCATAATGACTTGGCTAAATTATACCGATTGAAAGCTAACTTCTCTGAGGCTAATCTTAATTGCAAAAAGGCATTGACAATCAACCGAGAAATCTTTGGAAAAGATCATCCTTACATAGCTAGTAATCTAGATAATTTGGGAGATATTTATAAAGATCAAAGTCGTTATCAGGAAGCAGAAACGAAATATTTACAAGCACTTGAATTAAGAAGGAATTACTTCAGAGGAGAATATTATCCCGCGATCGCTGATAGCTATACTAGCTTGGCACGATTATATCAGGCGAGTAGAAATTTTGAAAAAGCCAAGTCTTATTATGATAAAGCCCTAGAAATACAAACGAAGTTATTTGATGATGATCACACTGATATTGCATCTAGTTATAATAATCTGGCGATATTATGTCAAGAGCAAAAACAAAATGAAGAATCTGAAAAGCTTTACAAAAAAGCATTAGATATATATAAAAAGTTTTTGAATTGTAATCATCCTGCTTTCGCAACCGTATATAATAATTTAGCTCTTGTTTACGATGAACAAAAATTATATCTTCAAGCCGAAGAATTTTATAAAAAAGCTTTAAAATTATACGAAGATACTCTAAGCAAAGATCATCCTTTGGTAGCTTTTTGTTCTGCGAACTTAGGCTTGTTCTATCAGAAGCAGGGGCGGTACGAAGAAGCCGAACCTCTTTTTCAACAAGCCTTAGCTTTACGGGAGCGACGGTTAGGAGAAGACGACCTTGATATTGCCCACAGTCTCGACAATTTAGCCTCGCTCTATCAGGACTGGGAACGCTACGAAGAAGCCGAATCTCTTTTCAAACAATCCTTGGAATTGAGTAAGCAACTATTAGGGGAAGACGACCTCGATATCGCCGACAGTCTCGACAATCTAGCCTCGCTCTATCAGGATTGGGAACGGTACGAGAAAGCCGAACCTCTTTTCCAACAAGCCTTAGCTTTGCGGAAGCGACTCTTAGAGGAAGACGACCTAGATATCGCCGACAGTCTCGACAATCTAGCCTCGCTCTATCAGGAATGGGGACAGTATGAGGAAGCCGAACCTCTTTTCAAACAATCCTTGGAATTGAGTAAGCGACGATTAGGGGAAGACGACCCCGATATCGCCTACAGTCTCGACAATTTAGCCTCGCTCTATCAGGATTGGGAACGCTACGAAGAAGCCGAGCCTCTTTTCAAACAATCCTTAGCTTTACGGGAGCAACTATTAGGGGAAGACGACCCCGATATCGCCTACAGTCTCGACAATCTAGCCCTGCTCTATCAGGATTGGGAACGCTACGAAGAAGCCGAGCCTCTTTTCAAACAATCCTTAGCTTTGCGGAAGCGACTCTTAGAGGAAGACGACCCCGATATCGCCTACAGTCTCGACAATCTAGCCCTGCTCTATCAGGATTGGGAACGGTACGAAGAAGCCGAGCCTCTTTTCAAACAATCCTTAGCTTTACGGGAGCAACTATTAGGGGAAGACGACCCCGATATCGCCTACAGTCTCGACAATCTAGCCTCGCTCTATCAGGATTGGGAACGGTACGAGGATTCCGAGCCTCTTTTCAAACAATCCTTAGCTTTACGGGAGCAACTATTAGGGGAAGACGACCTCGATATCGCCTATAGCCTCGACAATCTAGCCTCGCTCTATCAGAACTTGGAACGTTACGAGGAAGCAACAGAATCGTTAACTCGGTTATTGAGCATCCTAGAGCGATCTTTTGGTTCGGAAGAGCCATATATCATCAGCCTTAAAGATCGGTTGAACAAAGTCAGGAAATAGAGATATCATCCTTATCTGTCAGTATTATGCGAGTTATTACTAGGAAAAAGGCTGGAATCGTTGATCGGGCAAGAGTAGAGAGAACTTACTCTTCTCGACCCCGATCGAGGGAAAGTTCCCGTAACTTCAGTCTGAAATCCTTGTCAGCAGAGGAGTTCAATCTCTTGTAACCTCTCTCGAAGAGTGAGCCGAAAAATCAAGGTTTGCCTCGATCGATCAAGAAACATTATTAATAATATTTATCGATCCAACGTCGAATTTTCATTAAATTATGCTTCCGATAAAAGACAATGTAAGTTACAATGTCGGTTACGCGCTTATTGGGAACGTACTTAGTTAAACTTAATTCTATGAGCAAAATCTCCATTAGTAGTGCTTCCATCACTGCGCCGATGGGAATGGTTGTTGGCACTGCTCAAGTTAGTCCGGATATTCAAGAGCCATCCCTGGCAAGGTTGGCCTATCGTCGTGCTAACCGAGGCATGACCACTTTGGAGACGGTAAAACCGTCCTTGGGTACGGATAGCTTGAGACCTTCTCGGAAGAGACGGCCTAAGCGTCGGAAGCGCAGTACTTGCCCTGAGCTTAAAAGAAATCGCTCGAAAAGCGAAGAAGGAGAAGTACCCTCAAACCCATTCATGCCTCAAGTCCTTAAACAGACATAAAGGTTCGGTTGATCGAGGGTGACAACATATACAATGATTGGGGTTTATCGTCAAGCAACCCTAAGCCTATGCCACGCCGTGATGACTTAAAGAAAATCCTAATCTTGGGTGCTGGCCCAATTGTCATCGGACAAGCCTGTGAATTCGACTATTCGGGGACTCAAGCCTGTAAAGCCCTACGAGAAGAAGGTTATGAGGTAATTTTAGTCAATTCTAACCCCGCCTCGATCATGACCGATCCAGAAATGGCTGATCGCACCTACATTGAACCAATTCTGCCGGAAATTGTCGAGAAAATTATCGCTAAAGAACGTCCTGATGCGATTCTACCGACTATGGGTGGTCAAACTGCCCTCAATACCGCCGTCGCTTTAGCCAAAAGCGGCGTTTTGGAAAAATATAACGTGGAACTGATCGGGGCAAAACTTCCCGCTATTGAAAAAGCCGAAGATAGGGAACTATTCAAAAAAGCAATGGAGAAAATCGGTGTTCCCGTCTGTCCTTCGGGGATTGCCAACAATTTGGAGGAGGCAAAAGCGATCGGTCATCAGATCGGTTCCTATCCTCTCATTATCCGGCCAGCCTTCACTTTAGGGGGAACGGGGGGCGGTATTGCCTATAACCAAGAAGAATTTGAACCGATGGCTCAGTATGGGCTAGATTGTTCGCCCACATCGCAAATTCTCGTCGAAAAATCCCTAATTGGCTGGAAAGAATACGAATTAGAGGTCATGCGCGATCTAGCCGATAACGTGGTGATCATCTGTTCGATCGAAAACTTTGACCCGATGGGGGTTCATACCGGCGACTCGATTACGGTTGCGCCCGCCCAAACCCTAACCGATAAAGAATACCAACGCCTCCGGGACTATTCTAAGGCAATTATTCGGGAAATTGGCGTAGAAACCGGCGGATCAAACATCCAATTCTCCGTTAATCCCACTAACGGCGACGTAATCGTGATTGAGATGAATCCCCGGGTATCCCGTTCTTCGGCCCTGGCATCGAAAGCCACGGGATTCCCGATCGCTAAATTTGCCGCTAAACTAGCAGTAGGCTACACTTTAGACGAAATTCCCAACGATATCACCAAAAAAACTCCTGCTTCCTTTGAACCGACTATCGATTACGTCGTCACCAAAATTCCTCGCTTTGCCTTCGAGAAATTCCCTGGCTCCCAACCGATTCTAACCACCCAGATGAAATCCGTCGGGGAAGCTATGGCTATCGGTCGAACTTTCCAAGAATCCTTCCAAAAAGCACTTCGCTCCCTAGAAACGGGACGTTTTGGCTTTGGTTGCGATAAAATCGAAACTCTCCCCCCCCTCTCGGAAGTCCGGGCCAGTTTGCGGACACCTAACCCCGAACGAGTTTATAGTATCTATCATGCTTTTAAATTGGGCATGAATGGGGAGGAAATCCACGAACTAACTGGGATTGATCCCTGGTTCCTCGATAAATTGGCTGATTTGATGGAAACTGAGAAGTTTCTCAAACGAACTCCCCTGAAAAGTCTCAGCCAAGAGGACTTATTCGCCATTAAACAACAGGGTTTTAGCGATCGCCAAATCGCCTTCGCCACCAACACCAGAGAGGACGAAGTAAGAAGTTATCGCAAGGGTTTGGGTATTATTCCCGTTTATAAAATGGTGGATACCTGTGCGGCGGAATTTGAGGCTCTAACACCCTATTATTATTCCACCTACGAACCGGTAGAATCGGAAGTGTTACCCTCCGATAAACGCAAAGTGATGATCCTCGGTGGTGGACCGAATCGCATCGGCCAGGGAATAGAATTTGACTACTGTTGTTGTCATGCCGCTTTTTCCCTTAGTCAAGCCGGTTTTGAGACGATTATGGTCAACTCTAACCCGGAAACTGTCTCCACCGATTACGATACCAGCGATCGCCTTTACTTTGAACCCCTGACTAAAGAAGATGTCTTAAATATCATCGAAGCGGAACAACCGGAGGGTTTAATTATTCAATTCGGTGGGCAAACTCCCTTAAAACTGGCGGTTCCCCTGCAAAAATATTTAGAATCGCCTAATTGTCCGGTAAATACCAAAATTTGGGGAACTTCACCGGATTCGATCGATACTGCTGAAGATCGGGAACGTTTTGAACAAATCCTCCGACGATTAGATATCCGACAACCTGCCAACGGTATTGCCCGCAGTTTCCAAGAATCCCAAGCAGTGGCTAAACGCATCGGTTATCCTGTGGTAGTACGTCCGTCCTACGTTTTGGGCGGTCGGGCAATGGAAATCGTCTATTCCGATAGCGAATTGGAACGCTATATGAAGTACGCGGTACAGATAGAACCGGATCACCCGATTTTAATCGATAAATTCCTCGAAAATGCCATCGAAGTGGATGTGGATGCCCTGTCAGATGCGACGGGAACAGTCGTTATCGGGGGATTAATGGAACATATCGAACAAGCTGGCGTACATTCGGGTGATTCTGCCTGTTCTATCCCCCATACGTCCCTGAGCGCCTCGGTTTTAACCACAATTCGACAATGGACGGTGGAACTAGCGAAAGCTCTAAAAGTAATCGGTTTGATGAATATCCAGTACGCGGTGCAGGGGGAGACAGTTTATATCTTAGAAGCGAATCCCCGCGCTAGTCGTACTGTTCCCTACGTTTCCAAAGCAACGGGAGTTCCTCTGGCAAAAGTTGCCTCCCTCGTCATGTCGGGCCGAACCCTAACGGAATTGGGTATCATCAGCGAAGCAATTCCCCGTCATATTGCCGTGAAAGAAGCGGTTTTACCCTTCCAGAAGTTCCCCGGTGCTGATACTCTCCTGGGACCAGAAATGCGTTCTACAGGCGAAGTAATGGGGATTGACAGCGATTTTGGCAAAGCTTTCGCTAAAGCAGAAATGGCCGCTGGCGTGATTTTAGCCACCAGTGGGACGGTTTTTGTCTCGATGAGTGATCGCGATAAAACCCCCATGGTTCCCGTGGTTAAGGATTTGCAATCCCTCGGTTTTCGCGTCGTCGCTACTTCCGGAACTCGTGAAGTTTTGTTAGAAAACGGTTGCGAAAATATCGATTTAGTGCTAAAGATTCACGAGGGTCGTCCCCACGTTATCGATTGGATCAAAAATGACTGGATTCAGTTTATTGTCAATACTCCCAGTGGTGAAGAATCCCAAAACGATGGCCGACAAATTCGCCGTACTGCCCTCGATTATAAGTTACCAATTATCACCACTATCGCCGGGGCAAAAGCGACGGTAGCGGCCTTAAAATCCCTGCAATCCCAACCTTTAGAGGTGAAAGCTTTACAGGATTATCTCGCCTAATTTCAGTTATCAGTTATCAGTTATCAGATGTGAGTTATCAGTAATCAGTAAACAGTTATCAGTTCACTGATTACTGTTTACTGTTCACTGAAAATACACCCCAATTCATAATTCATAATTCATAATTCCTATGACCGATACTCTAAACGACTATAAAAACCTAATTAGTGAACTGATTAACCGTTATCAAAACCGCGTCGATTTCCTGACAATTCGTCTGGAAGAAGCGCGGGGGACAAATATTCTACTGCGTTCCGAACGGGTGGAAACCCTTAGCGAAGGTATTGCTATCGGTGGTCAGGTACGCGCTTGTTATAAAGGAGGTTGGGGATTTGCCAGCTTTAATCAATTATCCAGTTTACAGGAACGATTAGAATATGCGATCGCTGCTGCCCGTTTAATTGGGGAAGAAGAAACCCTGATTGCTCCGGTAGAACCTGTAATTATCTCCTGTGAATTGCCTTTAACGGGAACAGATCCGCGTTTAGTACCATTAGCCGATAAAAAAGCCCTCTGCGATCGCTATAATAACCTATTGCGTCAACACCATGCCAGTATTGCCACCACTTCCGTCCGTTACAGCGATAGCAGTCAACATATTCTTTTAGCCACTTCTGACGGGACTTTAATCGAACAAAAATGGTCAGACGTAGAAATGCGTTTTTCGGCCACCGCTAGAGATGGGGACAGTGTACAAACAGGCCGGGAAACCACCGGTTCCCGAAAAGCTTTCGAGGATCTGGTCAATTTAGAAGAACAGGTGCAAGGGTCGGCTAAACGGGCCGTAGAAGCCCTAGTTTTGCCCCCTGTCAAGGGCGATACCTACACCGTCGTCATAGATCCGATTTTAACCGGTCTGTTCGTCCATGAGGCTTTTGGCCACCTTTCCGAGGCAGATATGTTATACGAAAATCCTGACCTTTTGGAAGTGATGAGCATGGGCAAACGTTTTGGACCGGATAACCTGCAAATCTTTGACGGAGCAGGTCCAGAAGGTCATCGGGGCAGTTATTTTTATGACGACGAGGGAACCCCCGCAACCACGACTCAGTTAATTAAAGATGGGGTTTTGGTGGGAAGACTGCATTCGCGGGAAACGGCGGGCAAATTAGGCGAAAAACCGACCGGTAACGCCCGTTGTCTCAATTATCATTATCCGCCCATTGTCCGCATGACCAACACTTGGATTGAACGGGGAACCACTGCGGTTAAAGAGTTATTTTCGGGGATAAAAACGGGAGTTTATGCCCAAAATTGGCAGGGAGGCATGACTAACGGCGAAATGTTCACTTTTAGCGCTGGGGAAGCTTGGATGATTCGCGATGGAGAAATTGCTGAACCGGTTAAAGATGTGACTCTCTCCGGTAATGTTTTTAAAACCCTAGCCAATATTGAGGCAATTGGTGATGATTTCCACTGGGATGAGTCGGGAGGCTGCGGAAAAGGGGGTCAAAGTGGTTTACCCGTCGGCTGCGGTGGCCCCAGTCTCCGCATCCGCGATGTGGTCGTCGGGGGAGAAGCAGATATTCAGTGATCAGTAAACAGTGATCAGTAAAGAGTGAAAAGACAGTGGGCAACTACTATTTAATAGTAATAACTGATAACTGATAACTGATAACGGCTCTTCTGGTTTTTGTGTGGAAGGAAGAAGAATAGGGATAATTTGGGTGCATCTCAATTTTTGGGTGCACGCAGTTCGATCAACTCACTGACCACGGTGCGCCCCTACCATTGGCGCAATAATGTTATTGTAGGGGCGAATTGCATTCGCCCTGACAGCCGCAGTCTATCTCATCTTATCGTCACTGTCTTCAATTTCTTGCTCATCCTGATTGATTTCTTCTTTAAATCCCCGTAAAGTTTTCCCCAAAGCTGCCCCAAATTCGGGTATTTTTTTCGGTCCAAATATCAGGACAACAACCACTGCAATAATTACTATTTCTGGCCAACCTAATCCAAACATAATCTTGAAAGTAAAAAGTAAAAAAAGAGAAAGCAGTCAGAATTCAGGAGTCGGAAACTTAACGGTAATAACTGATAACTGATCACTAATAACTGACTCTATGCTGTCACTTCAGCGCGTTTATAAGCTTCATCGAGGACTTCTGAGAGAGTTGGATGGGTGTGGATGCGGAAAGCGAGTTCATGGACAGATTTACGTTCAGCGATCGCATTAGCCGCTTCTTGAATTAAATCCGATGCGTGGATACCGATAATATGAACACCGAGTAATTCCCCTGTATCCTGACGATAAACGACTTTAGCGATGCCTTCCGTTTCTCCTTCCGCTAAAGCTTTAGAATTTCCCTTAAAATAGGTCTTGACAGCAGCGACCTTATACCCTTCTTGCTGTGCCAAGGCTTCTGCTTGCGGTTCCGTTAAACCCACATAACTAATTTCGGGGTGGGTAAAAGCGGCGGCGGGAATACTGCGATAATCGATGGTTTTTGGGCGATTACAGATATTTTCAATGGCTATTACCCCTTGACCCGAAGCAGCGTGAGCTAACATCATTTTACCCGTAGCATCGCCCACGGCCCAGAGATGGGGAATCGGTTCACCGTCCTGAATTACCTGCATTTTGTCATTAACCGCAATAAAACCGCGTTTATCCAGTTCTACCCCCACAAATTCCAATCCGAGATTCTTGGTCGCTGGGATTCTTCCTGTAGCGACCAAACAAGCATCTACCTCTAAAATTTCGATCGCTTCTTTGCTTTTTGCGTCCACCAGTTCAATGGCCACAGGATTCCCCGGTTTAATACTTTTTGCCAAAACTCCCACATAAGTCTCTATATCTCTAGGTTTAATCAGAACTCTTTCCGCGATTTTCGAGATTTCTGGGTCAAATCCTGGCATGAGACTATCTAAAGCTTCGATCATCGTCACTTCACAACCCAAAGCGGTGTATATATCCGAAAATTCTAGACCGATATAACCACTACCGATAATTGCAATCCACTTGGGTAAAGTTTCTAATCTAATGGCCTCATCGCTGGTAAAAACCGTTTTATGATCAATCTCGATCCCCGGTGGGACAAAGGGAACCGACCCCGGACAGAGCATAATATCCTTAGCGGTGTAGATTTTTTCGCCACTATCCCCGATGACGCTAACTTTTTGTGGGCCGGCGATTTTTCCCCAACCGTGGATAGTATCAACCTTGAGACGTTTAAGACTATTAGTGAGATCGCCTCTAATTTTACTGACAAGGTTGTTAGCATGATCGGCAATGGTCGGACGGTCAAAATTAACGTCACCGATAGCAATACCTAGACTTTTCAGATGATCCCTATCGGCCAATTCGCGCACTCGTCCCGAGGCTGCCAGTAAAGCTTTAGAGGGAATACAACCGCGATTGACACAGGTTCCTCCCATATCTTTGGCTTCGATAATAGCTGTTTTTAGCCCACATTTGACTGCGTGTAGGGCTGCCCCGTGGCCACCAACTCCAGCACCGATAATAATTAAATCGTAGTCGAATTCACTCATCGAAAATTTTGGGTCTGAAACCCCGTCGTTCTACGACGGCTTTACCGTTAAATATTAGCACATTTACGAAATATATGCTAAAATGTGAGACATGGAAAAAGCCTATTCGTTTCGATTTTACCCCACACCCGAACAAGAGTCGCTATTGCGGCGCACTTTGGGCTGTGTAAGATTGGTTTACAATAAGGCACTCCACCTCAGAACACAAGCATGGTACGAAAAGCAAGAAAGAGTAGGATATACTGAAACTTCTTCAATGCTAACCGATTGGAAAAAGCAAGAAGAATTAGACTTTTTAAACGAAGTTAGTTGTGTACCTTTACCACAAGGGTTAAGACACCTACAAACAGCTTTCACTAACTTCTTTGCTGGTCGTACTAAGTATCCTAACTTTAAGAAAAAACATCAAGGAGGAAGTGCCGAATTTACTAAGTCAGCTTTTAAATTTAAAGACAGACAAATCTATTTAGCCAAATGCACAGAACCTTTACCGATTCGCTGGTCAAGACAAATCCCAGAAGCTTGTGAACCAAGCACAGTAACATTCAGATTACATCCTTCTGGACGTTGGCATATCTCAATAAGATTTGATGACCCAACAATTAAACCCTTACCCCCAACCGATAAAGCCATCGGAATTGACTTAGGAATTAGTAGCCTCGTGATTACCAGCGACGGTGACAAAGTATCTAATCCCAAGCATTTTAAAAACCATTATCAGAGACTGCGAAAAGCACAAAAAAATCTTTCTAGAAAACAGAAAGGGTCAAAAAATCTGGAAAAAGCGAGAATCAAAGTAGCCAAAATTCACGCTCAAATCACCGATAGTAGAAAAGACCATTTACACAAGCTAACCACTCAATTAGTTCGTGAAAATCAAACGATTGTGGTTGAGAATTTAGCCGTCAAGAATCTGGTCAGAAATCCGAAATTATCTCAGGCAATATCTGACGTTAGTTGGGGAGAAATTACCCGACAATTAGCCTATAAATGCCGTTGGTATGGGAGAAATTACATCGAAATAGATAGATGGTTTCCT